>NZ_JAQMTI010000275.1:0-12597 GCF_028329225.1 Sphaerospermopsis kisseleviana CS-549
GGACTGGGGACTGGGGACTGGGGACTGGTGAAGAGGTGATTTTCTCGTTCCCATACTCTGTATGGGAATGAATTTTATCAGGCTCTGCCTGATATGAAAGTAGACAAAGTAGAGGCAGAGCCTCTATGATGGCATTCCCAGTCTGAGACTGGGAACGAGAGAAAAAGAGGTAAGGGTTTAGCAATGCTAAAACCCTACAAATAACTACAAATAACTACAAATAATGATTATTAAAGTTATGAAAAAAAATTTGTTGAGATTATTAAGTTTACTGTTGATTTTGCTTTTAGCTTGGTTGTGGATAATGATTAATCCTAAACCTGCGATCGCCCAAATTAATACCATTAACTATAACAACGCTTCTTTAGAAAATCGTGACTTTTCTCACACGGATTTATCAGGAGTCAATTTCGTAGCTGCGGAAATGCGTGGGGCAAATTTTCAAGGGGCAAATTTAACTAATGCCATGTTAACTAAAGGTGTCTTATTAAAGGCAAATTTACAAGATGCTAATTTAACCGGTGCTTTAGTTGATCGCGTGACGTTGGATGGTGCTAATCTCAAGAACGCTATTTTTACAGCAGCCACTTTAACCCGTAGCCGCTTTTATGATGCGGATATCACTGGGGCTGATTTTACAGACGCTTTAATTGACCGTTATCAGGTTTCATTATTGTGTAAACGGGCTGATGGTGTTAACCCTGTAACTGGTGTGGCTACACGAGATAGTTTGGGGTGTCGATAGGTGACAGGTGACAGGTGACAGTGAAGAAGAGGGTGTAGGGAGGGGTGTAAGAAAAAGTAGAGTCTCCTTACATTTATTGTTTGAGACTAGGGACGAGACAAACTGTTATTAATTCCGAAAAATCTAATTATCACAATATGTTAAAATCCAAATAACAATAATTAGAGAAATCACTATGAACAATTTAACATTAGAAACATTATTCAAAGAAATAGATAATTTAACCGAAGAGGAAAAAATTGAATTAGTCAATTACTTAAACAAACAAATTCAAAAACAACCAGGTAAAAATACAGCAAAAAATTTAGTTGAATTATTTCAAACTTCTCCTTTAGTGGGTGTAGATTTAGATTTGGAACGTCAAAAAGATTTTGATCATCGTAATTTCGAGACCTTAGCAGCAGCTTTTCAAGAACTTCAACAAATCTGTATAGAAGAAAATTATGATTTAGAAATTACCTCTCGCCAAAATCGCCCAACTCCCTTTGATTAATACTAAAAATGACATTTTTGTGTGATACTAATATTATTAGTGAACTAGCTAGACCTCAACCTAATGCTGGTGTATTGATATGGTTACAAAATTTATCTTATATCAATATAAGTATAATTAATAAGTGTAATTACAGTTGAAGAAATTTATTATGGTTTAACCGCAAAACCTAACCCAAAAATTCAAAATTGGTTCGATAATTTTCTCAAAAATAATTGTCAAATATTACCTATTACTGATGAAATAGCTAAACTCTGTGGTGAAATAAGAGGACAACAAAGATTAACTGGTAAAACTGTCACCCAAGCAGATATGATGATTGCTGCTACTGCTAAAATACACCAACTTACTTTAGTTACGCGCAATATCCGTGATTTTGATAGCTGTGGTATTCCAATTTTAAATCCTTTTACTTAACTATCTAACAATCACATCCTGTACATCCTGATATGGCTTGCGTCACGCTACGCTATCAGACAAATGAGGTAACAAACAATTTTTTTAAAAGTTAGCAGATAGATGTTAAAATTTGTCGGTTAAATATTCTTAGATATGCCTTTTGCAAGATTTTCCGGGTATTATTCGTGACTGAACAACAACAAGATCAAAAACCCTCTCATTCATTTGCTGGTATTGCTGGTATAGTTGCCGCAGCAACCTTAATTAGTAAAGTATTTGGTTTAATTAGACAACAGGCGATCGCTGCTGCTTTTGGTGTCGGTGCTGCTGCTACTGCTTACAGTTACGCCTACATTATCCCCGGTTTTTTATTAATACTACTTGGTGGTGTCAATGGTCCTTTACATAGTGCTATTATCAGCGTTTTAGCCAAGCGGAAAAAAGAAGAAGCAGCGCCTTTAGTAGAAACAGTCACAACCTTAGTAGGTGGGTTATTATTAATAGTCACAATTGCTCAGATTTTTTTAGCAGAACCAATAATTGATATAGTTGGTTATGGTTTAGAACCTAACACTAGAGAAATTGCCATTCGTCAATTACAAATAATGTCCCCAATGGCGTTATTTTCCGGTTTAATTGGCATTGGTTTCGGTACTCTCAACGCAGCAAATCAATATTGGTTATTATCAATTAGTCCTTTATTATCTAGCGTTACCGTTGTTATTGGTATTGGTATTTTAGCTTTACAATATGGTAAGGAAATAATTCAGCCAGAATTTGCATTTATTGGGGGAATAGTTTTAGCAATTGGCACTTTAGCCGGGGCAATTTTACAATGGATAGTCCAGTTAATTGTGCAATGGCGGTTAGGTTTAGGAACATTGAAACTAAGATTTGATTTTAAATCTCCCGCAGTTCAAGAAGTAATTAAAATCATGACACCGGCAACAATTTCTTCGGGAATGATGCCGATAAATGTAGCGACAGATTTATTTTTTGCCAGTCCCATTAAAGGCGCAGCCGCAGGTTTTAACTATGCCAATTTATTAGTACAAACTCCGTTAGGGATTATTTCTAATATTATTTTATTGCCTTTATTACCCATATTTGCCAAATTAGCAGAACCAGAAAACTGGCCAGATTTAAAATTACGCATTCGTCAAGGACTGTTATTAACTGCGGTGACAATGCTACCTTTAGGGGCGTTGATGATAGCTTTATCTGAACCAATAGTGCAGGTAGTTTATCAACGGGGAGCATTTAAACAAGAAGCAACCCAGTTAGTTTCCTCCTTATTAATAGCTTATGGAATTGGGATGTTTGTTTATTTAGGGCGTGATGTTTTGGTGAGGGTATTTTATGCTTTAGGTGATGGACAAACACCTTTTAAAATTAGCACGTTTAATATTTTATTGAATGCAATTTTAGATTTTATTTTAGTTAAACCCTTTGGTGCGCCTGGTTTGGTGTTAGCTACAGTAGGTGTAAATTGTAGTTCAATTTTAATGTTGTTGTGGTTATTAAATAGGAAATTAAATGGTTTACCTTTACGGGAATGGAGTTTACCAATTTTCGGTTTAACTGCGGGTAGTTTCGTTGCTGGTGTTGCGAGTTATGGGACTTTGGTTGCTTGTCAGCAGGTGTTAGGAAATAAGGGGTTAGTTGTTTTAATAGTTGAGTTATGTGTTTCTGGTGCAGTGGGAATTGGTGTATTTTCTGTGATTGCGGGGATGATGAGGATACCGGAGGTTAATAGTTTTGTGGTGAAGATGCGGCAGAAGTTTTTGAAGAGGTAGGGTTGATTTTTAGATGCTATATTTACCGAGAGATAAAGTTTGCATAAAAGTACGAAATTCTGGCACATTCTGAAAAATTCTACCTATACTTTCTAAATTGATGAAATCTAATGCTTTTTTATTAAAGTCTTCATCGGTTATAGTTTGCAGTTCAGTAGTACCATAAAGTAATTGTTTCAATTCTCTTGGTTTTTTACCATAAGCTGATTTAATGAATATTTGAGAATCTATTTTAGCAGCAGCTAGTAATATTTCTGTACAAGGAAAAACAACAAATGGAATTACTACAGGTAGATATTCGTGTATATAACCTTCTCTTACTTTCGCTCGATAAAATTCTTCTACACTACTTACTAATATTTTAGAAATACTAACTCTCCAATCTTTGAAGTAGTCATCAGGATGGGAAAATGTATGTTCACTATCAGCAGTCACTAAAATAATGTCTCGATTAGAAATTAGTCCCAGTTCACTTTCAAAGTCTGAAAAAGCACCAAAAATAGTTCTTGTAACTGAATTTTTCAAAGCTAAGGCTTCTTTACCTGTTAGGTAGCAGCTATCTTTAATTTTATCAGCTTCTCGACAATATTTATCTACTGCATCATGAATAGTTTGTCTGTTTAACTCAATATAGTTAAGAGTTACATTGTTTTGGTCTTCATCAGATAAAATACACTCAGAGATTTTTTTAAAAATTGCTATATCAGTTGCTCCATCTCCGATAATACCTATATTTCTTGCTAACATCACATTTTTCCTCATTACCCACCTGATTAACCAATTGTCCCTTCATACCACAGTTCTGCTAACTTATATTTTGGTATCTCGACTATCTTTTTACCTGTAGTTTCATCCTCTATAATTTCACCTTCTACAGTACCTATACCTACAAGTGTATCTAGAGATGTATTGAGATTTCTGACATCACTCTTTCTATTCCGTTTTTCTAGCCGCACAGTATAAACATGATCTAAATGATTATGAAATTCGCGTAAAACAGAGGGACTATGGGAAGTAATGATAAATTGAGATGTAAAACCTTCTGAAGTTGGAGATGTCATTTGCCAAATCCAACGCATTAATTCTTGAATATTTCCCGGATTTACACCATTTTCAATTTCTTCTAAAAGAATCAAACTTGGTGTTCTATAAAGAGAAGCAAGAAGACTAATAGCTGCTGCTTTCATGAATCCATCTGAAACCGCATCTGGTGGAAATTCTTGTACAATTGTATTTTGTCCAAGATCGAAATTCCACACAAGTTTTGAAATTTTATCATTATAACGAACTCCTTGAAAGTTATGATCAAATCGCCTCATCAAAGCAGTAAATCTTGTAAATGTGCGTTCTTCTTTTTCTTTGATATATTTAATAACTGCTTGTAGTCCACGACCTGTACTACCTAATTCAGACGGAATTTTAATAAAATCACTCTTGTCTCTTTCATCCTGAGCATCATCAATATCATGAATTTGATCATCTTTAACTAGACCTTTAAGAAAAGCTGGTTGGAAGTGATAACTATATGTGTTTGCAAAATCACCAAAAAAATCTCTACATAGTTTTTTTTCTGCTGCTTGTAAAGATGTGTTATCTTCAATATTTTGTCTTAAAGCAATTAAATTAGTTGGCTGATCATATCCACTTACAATTATCTTTTCATCATTATTATCTAGTTTAATTGTTATTTTTTCTTTGCAACTAGCAGATTCTGGAAAATTTTTATTCTCATGCAATTCTATTTCATAAATAATACTGCCTTTGGAGTTATTCCAAGCAATTTTAAATTCCATTGGTTCGCCATCAGCTAGTCTATAACGATGAGCATATAAGTCTCTGTGGACATTAACTGTTTTTTTAGCATTAGCATTTCCAGGGCGGCCTCTTCTGACAAGACTACAAAAATGCTGTATACCTGCTAGAAGATTAGACTTACCTGAATTATTATTACCAATCAATAAGGTGACTGGATGAAGCTCTATAGTAGTCAGCTTATGGGTTTTAAAGTTTTTAAGTGTAACTTGTGTAAACATAATTGTTTTCCCGTAACGACTATAATTTTACATTATTTACGCAAATTTTTACTATGTCAGCAAAATCTATGTCAGCAAAATAGTCTGTAATTTTTATATCCAATCTTCAACTCCTTTATGACAAAATTCCCAATCAGCTATAGTATTTTATTCCCCCTTTAACCTCTGTCCATACAAACTTAAAGCATTCTCACGTAAAATTCCCAATGCTATTTCCTCCGCTTCTTTAACAGTAATATCTGTATCTTTAATTGCCTGATCTAATACTTCTCCTAACAATTGACGACCCCATTTTGCACCTAAATAATACAATTCGGGGATAGAATGAGCATCAGATGAATACATTAATTTTGTGGTAGGGATTAATTCCAAAAGTTGCCTAATTGTATTTCGCATTCCGGCTACACTTAAAAAAGGAACTGCTAAACCAAAATCTAAATAAACCTGGGGATACATTGATGCTAAATATCCCGCTTCTCTCATGTAAGGATAGGAAGCATGAAGCAAAACTAAAGGCGCGTTTTTATATTGAGGACATTCTATCAAATATCGTAAATTTAAAGGATTTGCTAATCTTAAATCTAAATCTGGATCTCCTAAACCAGTGTGTAATTGTACAGGTATTTTATATTTAGCAGCAACTATCAACGATTGTTGTAAAATAAAATCTATTAATTGTTTATCATTTAATCGTAAAGGCAGATCATTTTTTTTCTGTAGTTTTTTAAAATCATAAAAATGCACAGCAGCAACCGCAGGTGCAACAGGTCGAATATCTAACCCACTACGATAACAGGCGATACTTTTAAACGCTACAATGTCAGGGGATGGAGGATCAATTTCTTTGATAAAAGCATTGACAAAAGTGTGAAATTCGTCAATTTGTGAAAGTAGTTTTTCCGCTAATAATTCTAAGCGTAAAATTCTTTTGACCGTGGTAAATTGTTGATGCCAAGAAATTGGTAAGATATTTTCCGGGGTTAAACCATCATCTAAATATATTGCTTCTAAGTTAGCAGCGTCAAAATATATTCTGGTTAAATTTTCTAGTCCTAAATTTTGCCGATGTGCTAAAATTGCTGTTTCTTCGGGTTCACAGTTTAATAATGTAGCAATTTCTCGTAAACTGCGGCGGTAAAATAAGGTATGTTTAGCGTGATAATTTACTATTTCTGGATCATAACCTTCTGTAAAAGCGGCTGCAAAGGGATAATTTGCAGCTACTTCTGATTTTAATATGTTATGGGCGTGTTGTTCAATGAGGGGAATTTCCGAGAGATTCATGGATGGTTAAGATTTTTGAGATGTAAGTATTCAGGTATCTGGGTTTCTGTGTCAGCTTTTTACAGTTTCTGACATTGGATTAATTTTACATTTAATATCGATCTTTCCAAACATGAAGTTAAAATATTTAACTATTTTTGATAAAAATTTGCAAATAAATATACTTAAAATCTGGTATACTTTGGAAATATTCGGATAATCTTGTTATACTTGAATGATAGTTAACAATAAGCTAACAATATTATATTTTATGCAAACACAAACCCGAACCTATACACCAGAAGAATATCTAGAACTGGAAGAGAAAGCAGAATATAAAAACGAATACCGTGATGGAGAGATTATACCAATAGCAGGAGGAACAACAAATCATAATAAAATTGCCCTGAATTTTGCTGCTGCTTTAGAATACGGATTAAAAAAGCAAAATTATGATGTTTATATTGGTGATGTCAGGTTGTGGATACCCCGTTATCGTCAATATACATACCCTGATGTGATGCTAATTAAAGGTGAACCTATTTATCAAAATGCAAATACAACTACTGTGATGAATCCTTTATTAATTGCTGAAGTTTTATCTAAATCAACTAGCAATTATGACCAAGGTGATAAGTTTCTTTATTATCGCTCAATTCCTGAATTTAAAGAATATATTTTAATCAATCAATATCAATATCATGTCATGCACTATGTAAAAACAGATGATGGGAAATGGATATTTACAGAATTGGAATCTGAATCAGATACTTTAACACTGCAAAATCTAGATTTTCAAATTGATTTTCAGGATTTATATGAACAGGTTGATTTTCAGAAAAGTGTTGATGAATAAATAATTAATCTATAGGACTTACGCAAGATGTGACTGAAAACCTTATTCTTGCGTAGGGGTAATTCATGTAGCTTGCTTCCCGAAGGGTATTACCCCTACTTTCGTTCCCTTTTGCGTAAGTCCTGATCTATACAAAATCTAGTATTTCTGATAAATTAGGTTGAGAGGATGTTTTAAAAGTGGTATTCCGTGATTTTAATCACATTTTTACCCCCCTTAATCCCCCCTTATCAAGGGGGGAAACACGAACATCCAGTTCCCTCCGCTTAACAAGGGGAGGGTTAGGAAGGGGTAAAAAATATTTGATACATTTTGATACATCAATCATGACTGTTCAAACAACCTCTGAGAATGACTACAAAGTGAAAAATATATATTTATAATGAATAATTTTCAACTTCCCAATTTACCCTTACCATCACCCCTTGTAGGTTCTGAAATTGGTTCTTTTACTGAGTTTACCGTAACTCAAAGAATGCCAAATATTGCCCGTCGTGTCATTCAAGAAAATAAATTTACCACTGAGATAAATCAAAACTTGGAAAAATTAGCAGCAGAACTTCCCAACGGATATTTACAACCTTTAAAAAATGACACAGGTGCAGATTTCCACGACTGGGAGAAATATCTAGAACCTTATAAAAATCAACGTTGGGTAGATGTACCTTGGTTTTTTGCGGAAACTTATTTTTATCGTCTTATTCTCAATATTACTAATTACTTTCAACACGGAGAATGGCAAGGTGTTGATCCATTTTTACTCCAAAAAGAACAAGGTTTAGAAGCTGCTATTGATGCTATTATTTCTTTATGTACTCAAGTACAACAATGGTTAAATGAATCAAAGAAAGCAGGTAAACCTAGTAAATCTTCTCTGATTGCTTTATTGTATTTCGCATTATGGGGAAATAGAGTTGATTTAAGTTTATGGTCAGCTTTTGAAGATAACAGAAGTAATTTTGATATTCAAACTCAATTAAATAACATTTTGGTAGATGATTCATTTGCAGTTAGTAAGCTATTAACTAAATCGGAAAATAACCGCATTGATTTTGTAGTTGATAATGCAGGTTTTGAATTAATTTGTGATTTATGTTTAGTTGATTTTCTCTTGGGTAGTGGTTTTGCAAATCAGGTTTATTTACATTTGAAACCCCATCCCACTTTTGTATCGGATGCAATGATTAAAGATGTGTATGCAACCAAAGATTTTTTAGCAGCAGGTAGTCATCCTGATGTTAAATCATTTGTACAAAGATTAAGTAAAAATCTTGATTCAGGTAAATTGATTTTAACAGAAGATTATTGTTGGACTTCACCTTTACCATTTTGGCAAATTCCCCAATCACTGAAAGATGAGTTAGCAAAGTCGAATTTAATAGTTGTTAAAGGTGATGCTAATTATCGGCGTTTGTTGGGAGATGTCTACTGGGATTATACTACAAATTTTGCAGATATAGTGGCTTATTTACCTGCACCAATGTTAGCGTTACGTACCTTAAAATCAGAAGTAGCAGCAGGTTTAAAAGCTGAAGTTTTAGAGGAATTAGCAATATTAGATCCTCAGTGGTTAACAAATGGACAATGGGGGGTTATTCAGTTGGTAGATTTAGGAATCTGAAGAAATTCCACATTAAAGAGAACTTTACATAGCAGATCAAACTGAGAATTTTTTTCATATTTACCGTAAATGTCGATTAGCACTACTTCATCACCTCCTTGGATTTTAGATATTGTTTGATATACACTATTTATATATAGCAAGGGTAATTTCCAAAAAGCTATGAAATTAATTTCTGAACCATCAGTTCCGGTAAAAATCCAAAAAATGAACCAAAGGGTGCGATCGCAGCATCCCAGTATTCAGCAACGAGGAATTGACCAAACTGCCATGATTTTAGATGATAATGGCAGGGAGAAAAATCAAAATTTCTCTTTTATGGTAATCGGTGATAGCGGTACTAAGTCTCATTATGGTTCTCATCCTCAGCGTCAAGTTGCGGAAATGATGTTAAATCATAGTGATGATTGCCGTTTTATTTTGCATACCGGTGATGTTGTTTATGTGGTGGGTTCTCGTGAGTATTATCCGCCTAATTTTATTGAACCTTACCGCGAATTTTTGGTAGGTGGTGAAAACCCCGAAAGTATTGCTTATGACCAGATGGTTTTTAAGTTACCAATTTTGCCAGTTTTAGGCAATCATGACTATTATGATGTGCCTTGGTTCTATCGTTTAATTACTGGTTCGACTTTACCTTTGCGGCGGATGTTGCTTTACAAAGATATTGAAATCGGTTGGCATGGTTCAAATCAAGGTGATGCTTATTCAAGAGCTTTTATTGATTATTTAGCTGCTATTTCTCCCCATGAATTAGAATATCATTTAGATAAATATTACACTGCTAAAAGTAATACAGGACGCTGTTTGCGTTACCAACCGGGACAATTCACCCGATTACCTAATAGGTATTATACATTTAATTATGGGGGAATTGACTTTTTTGCCCTTGATTCTAATACTTTTAATACCCCAGAACCGCTACCAGAAAACCAAGCGGGAGATATACGTCGGGAGTTGTTACAGCGTCGTCAAAAGTTGGAACAAGAAGAGTTAGAAATTTTGGCAGAGTGTGATAAACTTAACTCCGAAAATCCCGAAGAATCAGAACTACTGGCTGATTTGGGTGCTAAGGTAGACCAACTTAATGAAGTCAAGCTTGATATTGAAAAACAATTAGAAATTCATACCAGTGCAGATGTGGATCTTGAACAGCTTGACTGGTTAAAAGATAGATTAATTGCATCTTGGCAAAATTCAGAAGTGAGGGGACGGGTGATATTTTTCCATCATCCTCCTTATGTAACAGAAGCTACTAAATGGCATCAAGGACAAACTTTAGCCGTGCGTCATCGGTTGCGGGGGGTATTGGAACAAGTTGCGGCGGCTTTAGGTAATATAAATCAAGGTAGACCGCTTGTGGATGTGGTTTTCAATGGCCACGCGCACTGTTTGGAATATCTGCGGACGGTGGATACAGGATATGCCGATTCACACATTAATTATATAGTTTGTGGTGGCAGTGGTCGCCGTCCCCGTCGCCAACGACAAGAAGGAACAGAATTAGTAGAAAGTTTTACCGATGGTAATAGTAATTCTACTCATAAAGTTGCCGAGTCTTTGCTGTATGTGGGACGCAGTGGTTACGGTTCAGAGATGAAAAAACCTTATTCCTGCTTGCGGGTGGATGTGAAAGAAGGTTTTCCGGCTAAGTTTATTATTACACCATTAGTTACAGAGCAAGTAGAGGGAAAATGGTGCGATCGCCAATTAGAACCTATTGTAATTTAATAAGCTGTTGTGCATTTAATTTGTATAAGTGGAACAGGCATCTTGCCTGTTAAACAAGAGTTCAGAATGTTAGGATTATACAATTTAGCTGTGTAACAGCTTACTCATCCTGTTGCTAAGTTGGGTTGCTAAGTTGGGAATATTACTCACAACCTCAAAACTGCTGTAATTAGGACTGCTGTAATTAGGGGTTGCTGAGAAAGTCTTTCCGTGAGGGTATAGGAGTCAGGAGTCAGGAGTCAGGAGTCGTAGGGGCGAAGCATTCGGACGACAAATTATCAATTTTATGAAAAGGCTATTTTCCGAATGCTTCGCCCGTACAGGAGTCAGGAGTCAGGAGGAGATTTGAAAATTTCTTTGCCATCTCTTGAAATCCCAAAAAATGCACACTTTTTCCGGTATACCCTTCAAAACCCTTGCACTAATTTCTGTGTTTATCAGCCTCTAACCTTTGATATATCAAGGTTTTAGGTTTATTCAGCAAGCCCTAATTATTTTAACATCAATTTAATTGACCAAGAGATTATTTGTCTAATTCAAATAGACAATTTTTGACATTATTCCTCTATCCCCAGAATTATTTTAACACTCTCTCCCTACGGCTGCATTAATTTGTAATTTTTGTCAATTTCTTACCTTGGATATACATTCAGATATTTACAAGCAAACCTATCGACAGAGATAGCCAAGGTTTTATTTTGTTACACCTATAATTGAAATAAATAATCTAATTTTTCACAAATTGCTGAGAAAGCGTATTATATAGAGCAGGTAAATAATATGTATATTGAAGACATATTACAACATCAGGTAGATAAGGTAGCGTTAAATAAAACCTTTCATGGTTTAACACAAACCGAAAGTCAACCGGAATACGCGCAACAGGAAGGATTAAACATCTCCGATTTAGCAATAGCTTTAAGTCCACTCAGCTTTGTATTTATTTGGGCAATTTTTCTGTTTATTGTCCAAAAACTTCGTTCTCATGCAGACAATAAAATAGCTTTTAGTGTCAATGGTTTACATCAAGTTCCCTGTAAAAACTGTAAATTTTTCTCAAATAACCATTATTTGAAGTGTGCAGTGAGACCTGATATAGTTCTCACAGAAGAAGCTATGAATTGTTCTGAATACTGCCCCAAAAAAGGAAAATTTACACCAAACAAACTATTTAGATAGGGTGAAAAGTCTTTGACTTTTTCCGCAAACCCTACTTATTTCCTCCTGCCTCCTGCCTCCTAACTACTGACTCTTGTTATATTTTGCTATTAACTTCTTGACTTGAGCGGCCACAAGTGGATGGGGGTCTGTTTGCAAATGGGGTAGAATTTCTTGCAGCACTCGCTGGGAAACCACACTCAAGTATGAAATCACTGCTTCTCTGACAAAACCTGTAGGATGGCGCAAATTTGTCAAAATTTCCGTCGTTCTCAGTCGCACGTAAGCAGCTTGAGCAAAATGAAAACAGCAAGCTAAACACCAGTCAGAGAGCAAATTTCCCTGGTTGATAAGTTTACGGACACGCTCAATAGAAATAATGGCATCACCATCCCTGGTGCGATGCACTTTTTGAAAGCACTTCGACTTACTTCGACACCGCCCTTCGACACCGCCCTTCGACACCGCCCTTCGACACCGCCCTTCGACACCGCCCTTCGAC
>NZ_JAQMTI010000276.1:0-9733 GCF_028329225.1 Sphaerospermopsis kisseleviana CS-549
ACTGGGGACTGGGGACTGGTGACTGGGGACTGGTGACTGGTGACTGGTGACTGGGTAATCAATTTTATGTTTTCTAATCAACTATTCCCAATTCCCAATTCCCTAATTAATAACTTTTACGTACTATTGACCCGCCAACAAACGCCCCTAATATTGTACCTGTCCATATTCCAGCTATACTACCCTGCCAAATTGCTCCAGGTGTGACTACGACATTACAAACTTGCTGGAAACCCCAGCCTTGAGTTTGACATTTTTGGTTATGCAACATGGAAGTAATTTGTGCAGCCATTAAACCACCAAAAAAGCCAGATGATAGGGCTACAAAAGTACAAATTAGAATGCGTTTTTTGATCATGGTGATTGGTGATTGGTGATAGGTGATTGGTGATATGGGGGGATTGGGAGAAATAACAATATCTTCTCTTACACTCTTTCTTTCTGTCACCTGTCACCTGTCACCTGTCACCTTCTTCAACCAGTATTTCTCATTCCTGCGGCAATACCGTTAATAGTTAACAATGCTCCTCGCAGTAACTCCCCTTTGCTGTAACGAGAGTGAATAACCCCTGGTGTGGTGCTGTTTTTGTACTGTCTTAGCCGCTTGAGTAGAGAAACTTGGATAAATCCTAACGGTACAATTGTTCCATTCCGTAACTGTACTGAACGCTGCAAAATCGGATCACCGTCTAAAAGTCGTTGATGTCCTGTAATTTTTAAGACTAACTCCCTGGTGAGATAGAATTCACTAGCAATTTGCTCAAATACTTTCTCAAAACGGGGTTTATCTTCTGGGTTCGACAATTCTTGTACGTAATGACGCGCCATTTCTATGTCTACTTTTGCCAATGTCATTTCTGCTTTAGAAATTACCATTTTGAAGAAAGGCCATTTGACATAAAAGTAACGCATTAATTTTAAGTGTTCTTCCGGTTGCTCGTTCAAGAACTGTTGTAAGGCTGTACCCACACCATACCAGGAAGGTAACAAAAATCGGGTTTGTGTCCAACTAAAGACCCAAGGGATAGCGCGTAAACTGCTTAAATCTTTTTTACCAGATGGTCGTCGCGCTGGACGAGAGCTAATTTGCAGTTGGCTAATTTCTTCGATGGGGGTAACTTGATGGAAGAAGTCGATAAAATCGGGTTGTTCGTAAATGAGAGCGCGATAATGTTGACGCGACGCATGAGCTAATTCTTCCATAATCTCATTCCAAGGCTCAATATCATCAAACCCGGTTTTCAACAAACTAGCTTGCACCACTGCACTGGTAATAGTTTCAATGTGATACAGAGCTAGATCCAACAAAGAATATTTAGAAGCTAAAACTTCTCCCTGTTCAGTGATCTTGATCCGTCCATTAATACTATGTCCTGGTTGGGCTAAAATCGCCTCATAAGCTGGTCCACCACCACGACCTACAGATCCCCCTCGTCCGTGGAAAATTCGCAGGTTTAAACCGTATTCTTCCGCAATTACTTGCAGGGATTTTTGGGCTTTATGAATTTCCCAGTTACTACTTAAAAAGCCTGAATCTTTGTTACTGTCAGAATACCCTAACATCACTTCTTGCAAGTTGGGGTTGAGGGTGGTATGGGAAGAGGTATTTTCTGGGTTGGTTACTTCATAACCTCCAGCTAAAAAGGCACGATACAATGGTAGTTCAAACAGTTGTCGCATCACGCTTCTAGAGCGTTGTAAGTCTTCTACAGTTTCAAAGAGTGGTACAACACGAATAGTTCCTACAGCGATCGCTGGATCAAATAACCGTGCTTCTTTGGCTAACAGCAGCACTTCCAAAACATCGCTGACTTCCCGGCACATACTGATAATATAAGTTTGGCAGATGTTAATGCCAAATTCCTGTTGCAGCGATCGCACCACCCGGAAAGTTTCAATTACATCATTAGTTTTTTCCGAAAATGGTAATTCTGCGGGAATTAATGGCCGTCTGGTTTGCAATTCTCCTGTTAACCAAGCTACCCTTTGTTCTTCTGTGAGTTCGTTATAAGATTGGGGTAAAACCTGCAAGTATTCCAGAATCTCATTAATCGTATCAGAATGACGAGATGATTCTTGACGAATATCTAACTGGGTAAGATTAAAGTCGAAAATTTCTACCTGACAGATCAGATGATCTAATTCTCCACAACTTAAACCTGTTTCCGTCAAATTGCGTTGAATTAATCGCAGTTCCGCTAAAAATTCCGCCCCAGAACGATACATGGGAGAATCTTCATTGCTTGGTGTTTCCCGATTATATAAAGCCAGATTGCGATCGCGGGTATTTTCCAACCTTCTTAAAACATAGGCCAGTTTTAAGCGATAAGGTTCTTGACGATAACGCAAAGCTAACGCATCGTATACATCACTCAAAATAGATTGATCTAATTCTAACGACTCCAACAAATCTGGAAGTACATCACTCCAGTGCATAGACACACTTAATAATTCAATCAGATGCTTCACCGATTGAATGTATCTCTCTAAAACCATTTTCCGCTGATAACAAGCGGTTTTCCAAGTTACTTCCGGTGTTACTGATGGATTTCCGTCTCTATCTGAACCTACCCAAGAACCAAAAGAGCAGAAATTTTTACTGGGTGGTTCCAACCAAGGAAATGTTTGTTTTAGAGAGTATGTGAGGCGTTTGTAAAGTTGGGGAATACCATCAAATAACACTTCTTGGAAGTAGTGTAAAGCATAATCTACTTCATCTAATACAGTGGGTTTAAACTGATGTAATTCATCAGTACGCCACCATAGACGAATTTCTTCTAATAATCGCTCTTTCACCTCTGCTGCTTCCCAAGGATAGCCACCAGAACGAGTTTCCGCGCTATCTAACTGTTGTAAGAGACTTACTACTTGTCGCTGCTTATCGCGGATCGTGTGGCGGACTATTTCCGTGGGATGGGCGGTGAAAACCAACCGGATATCTAGTTGAGAAATTAAACGCTGAATTTGCTGGGGTGGTACATTCAGTTTGAATAATAGAGGAAATAAAGCTGCAAATGTACCTTTTTGTGTAGCTGGTGTTGTATCAGTCCAACTATGAAATATGGGATTTCCTCCCCATGACTTAGTAACAGGTACGTCGTCTTCTCGTTGGTTAGTCGAATAAACAATATTGGGAATATTTTCCTGATCTATGCTGTCTGACTCAGAATAGCGGCTTAACTGTTGCTTTTGTTCATATTCCTGCTCAATGATATTAATCAATTGAAAATAAAGAGCAAAAGCACGAGCAGCACGAATGGCCTCGTTAATATTTAGCTGTTCAATCAGTTCCACAGCTGACGAGGCTTGATCATTGGTAGCTTGTCCTTCCGGTGAACACAAATCACGCAACTGCCGTAATAGATCCACCATTTTTTGGCCGCATTCTTGCCGCAATACCGACTCCCACAATTCTTCTACTATCTGTAGACGATGACGTAAAAATAATTCAGACATAGGGTAGATATTCGCTGATGGCGAGGAGGAGTATAAAATAGAACCCATATTCTTTGCTCTAGTAAAGCCAATTAATGCCTACAATTTTAGTTTTTTGCTTTTTGCTGTACCAGGGAACTGGTGATTGGTGATTGGTGATTGGTGATTGGTGATTGGTGATTGGTGATTGGTGATTGGTGATTGGGAAAAATATAATAATTACCCATTACCCATTACCCATTACCTATTACCAAAGAAATACCACAATCAGAAAATGAATAAATTGAGTGATGAGGATTACCCAGAGCCAATAAATGGTTATATATAGTAGTTGTTAGCTGTTGTTAGATGTTGTTAGCTTTGGTTTAGTTACTACTGATCTGGGAAGTTGAGAATAGGTAGACGATCGCCTCTAAATACCTCTTCACTAGCTTCTCCTATAGCTTTGAGTGCTTCACCAGTTGCTTTATCTGCTACAAGTAGCAGTAGCATAGATGCTGTAGCTATTTGTAAGAGACCAGATTGGGGAATACTAAAAAAGAGCCAATTTAATCCGGGGGTTGGTGATGGGTGTTGGGTTACAGATGACATTGCTAATTCTTGATGATGGCCAGATGAGTAAAATAGACGCAAAACTCAATCTTGAGAGGACGTGCAACCTTGTAAGACTATCTTTGCCGATTTTGCAAGCTCCAATGGTAACAAAATTGTTAAAAAGAAACTGCAAAATGTGATAAATCTATGGTTCTAGTTTACAAGTACAGGCAAAATCCCCCAATCCTCGCTTCCTGTTAAAGTTAACTTCATAATGAAAACATTATTACTAGATCGCCAGCAAACCTTAGTGCAGTGGGTAAGCCAAGCAACAGGAATTAACACTTTCAGGGTGAAAGTTCGGTTGCTAGGAAATGACCTGCATATCCTTTGTGAAGGTACAGACTGTCCAAAACGTTGGCACACACTCTATGACTTGTTGCAAGCACTTGGAAAAACAGATTTAGATAGTCTCACAAATGAGGAACAATCCTCAATATACCAAGTATTGGTCTATGGTCGAAAGAAAGGAGAACATCGTCCTCAATGGTGTCATAGAGTCTATTTAAATCAATTAGATCGACATCTAGAGCAAGCAGAACAAGCACTTTTATTAGAAACCAAAAAATCTAGACTACCTGGTGGGGCGCTGATCGTCTCTAATGAAAGTTTGGCACGACAAGGCAACCCCGATGCGATCGCTCGTTATCTGAGTGAAAACCTAAGTAAGTTGGGTGTAGCAGTACAGGTTAAAAGCAAGCCCTACGAGTCTAAAGCCAACTCTCAAAAAACAGGTAATCGTCTCTGGATATTTTGCCAATCAACTTATAGTCCTGATGCCACATTATTAGCTGAACCAGTAGCCCAAAAATTACGACATCTCAAGCTGGCAGGTTATGAAGATGCTGTGATTGTCTCCCAAGTTCGGGGTGAAAGTGAGCCAGATTGGCGGTTAAGGGTGGATTTAACTCCACCGGAAACCATGCTCAAAGAATGGGCGCGTTGGGGGGATATACAAGCGATCACTCGTTTGTTAACTGAAGTTTTATCAGATTTCCAAGTTACCGTTCAAGCTTCTTTAAAAGAATTTACCTTACATATCTTTTGTACTCCAGCAGTTGACCCTTTAAAAAATGCTCTTGCACCAGAAAAGGAAGTTTGTTTACCTTTAATTATCTCTCAGTTAGAAAAAATCGCCCCCCAAGGCATTCTGGCCGCTGCTGTCTACGGACAAAAAACAGAAGATAAACAACCTGCTTGGGTAGACTGGTTATCTTTACCCGCTGCACAACATCCGGCTTTAGCAACATCCAGCTTAGAATTAGGTGCTGCCGGGGATGAACCAGCGATCATTTTCCTACTGGAGCGTCTGTTAAATCAGGATATGGATTGGCGGTTAAAAACAGGCGGCATTCGCGTTTTATTACTGCGTAAGGGTGATTTACTACACATTATTTGTGATGCGCCCAATTGTCCCAAACGCCAGCAAGTAGCCAGCAAAGTCACCCAATTTATTCGTCAACTCAGTATTGTCGGTGTTACTGGTGTGAGAATTTATGGTCGCCGAGCCGGTGATACTGAACCTGTTTGGCATCATGGAGTTGATTTTGGACATCGCCACAGATTAGTACCAGAAGCTACACCCGAATTTGCAGCTACGGTAGAATATGTCAGTGATTTACTGCCTAAGGAAACCAAAGAGCCAATTTTGCGTCCTGATTTAACAACTCAGGAAGTTCAAAACTTGGTAACTGAAGTAACACAAGATTGGCTGAAAACCGCTCATCAACAAGTCAGAAACTTACTTTTAGCAAGCCAACTGTTTACAGCAACTAACCAATCAACTGAGCAAAATCCCGATGAACAAGGACTCTGGGGAAGTTTCATCTGGGTAGCTTTGGGATTAATACTCGTACTCCAAAGTGATTGGATGTTAGGTGACGTTACTACTAAGATTGGACAAAATACACCCAAAGTTACTGGTGTTTTAACATCTCCATCCTCACAGTCTCAGGTCTCTTTAACATCAGAAAAAAATCAAAGTCAAAGAACAACATTTTTTACCAGCAATAACAACACAACATATTCTCAGTTTGGTAATTCTGCTTTTAATGCTTCTGCATTTACCCCAGCTGATGATACTCCATCAACAAATCTACCTGCCGCACCATTAAAACAAAAAGCCAATGCTACTGCTATTCTCTTGGCTGCAAGATCAAATTTACCCAGTTTTAATGCTAGGCAATTAGATGAACAATTCGCACTTTATAAACAGCGTCTAGCAACAGATGGAAAGCCACCAGATGTCCTAATTATCGGTTCTTCTCGTGCTTTGAGAGGAGTTGATCCTGTTGCCCTTTCTAAAGCCTTGTCCACTCAGGGTTATCCCAAAGTTGACGTATTTAATTTTGGTATTAATGGTGCTACAGCCCAAGTTGTAGAATTTATCATTCGTCGAGTTTTACAACCCTCGGAATTACCAAAAATGATTATTTGGGCAGATGGTTCTAGAGCTTTCAATAGTGATCGCAAAGATATCACTTTTAATGCTATTGCTGCTTCCAAAGGCTATGAAGAGGTATTAAAAAGAGCTACACAGCCTGTTAACAATAATTCATCCAGCCAACAAGCAAATGCAGTGAAAGATGAGCTAACTAAAGATACAACAGTAAATGTTAATACTTATCAAGTGACTAATGATTTTTTAAATCAAGCTTTAGTTGGTATATCTGCCAGCTATGAAAATCGGGGACAAATCAAGGCTTTATTGCAAAAACAACTTAACTATTTACCAGTTATTAATAACTCTCAGCAAGTCAACTCAAAAACCGAATTGACCAGCGATACACAAGAGCAAAATTCCCAAGCAGCCGTTGATTTTGATGGCTTCTGGCCCTTATCTATTCGTTTTAATCCTGCTACATATTATCAAAACCATCCCAGAGTAGCTGGAGCTTACGACAATGACTATAAAGATTTTCAACTAGCAGGTAATCAAGACACAGCTTTAAAATCAATGATAGAGTTTACCAAAAATAAAAAAATATCATTAGTGTTTGTCAATATGCCATTAACAGGAGATTATTTAGACCCAGTGCGGTTAAAATATGAACAAGAATTTCAAAAATATATGTTAGATGCTTCCACTACTAATAGCAATTTTATCTACCGCGATTTAAGCCAAATCTGGCTCAAAGCACATGACTACTTTTCTGACCCCAGTCACCTCAACCGCTACGGAGCTTATGAATTATCTAAAAGGTTGGCTATTGATCCGATGATACCCTGGAGTTTTAAATAAATGGTGATTGGGGATTGGTGATTGGGGATTGGGGATTGGGGATTGGGGATTGGTGATTGGTGATTGGTGATTGGTGATTGGGGACTAATAACTAATAACTAATGACTAATAACTAATAACTAATAACTAATGACTAATAACTAATAACTAATAACTAATAACTAATAACTAATGACTAATGACTAATAACTAATAACTAATAACTAATAACCAAAGAATGAAATTTATATCACCTTTTTACGCGCTGTTTTTGCTGAGTATTCTTGGTATTTACTGGACTGTAAGCGAACAAAAATTAAGATTATGGACAATACTGATAGCTAGTATTGTATTCTACTCATCTTGGAACATTCAATACTTACCATTACTATTGGTACTTACTTTTATTAACTTTCGTATAGGCTTGGAAATCGGGGAAAATACCTCACCAGGTAAACATTCCCAAGATTGGCAACTTTCTAATGAAGAGTGGCAAATTGCTCAATCTGACTGGAATCTTAACCGTCTCAAAATTTTGTGGTTTGGGATTATTTTCAATGTAGGATTGTTATTAGTTTTTAAATATCTACCTATCATATTTAAATGGATATTTGAGATAAATATAAATTCTCCAGATGCCCCATTTAAATTAGTTACACCCTTGGGAATTTCCTTTTTTACATTTGAGTGTATTGCTTATTTAATAGATGTTTATCGTGGAGCGCCGGCTACTGAACAATTTGTGAAATTTGCTGCCTATAAATTATTTTTTGCTAAATTAATTTCTGGACCAATTACCCGTTACCATAACTTAGCAGTTCAACTCAATACTCTAAAATTGCCTAATGTTGATAAATTATCAGAAGCTTTATGGTTAATTGCTAGAGGTGCGGTTAAAAAAGGCATTCTCGCTGATAATCTAGGAATTTTTGTAGATTTATGTTTTGGTAATTTACCAAGAGCAGGTAGCACAGATTTGTGGTTAGCTACTGTGGCTTATGGTTTACAATTATATTTAGATTTTAACGGTTATGTAGATATTGCCCGTGGTACTGCTTTACTTTTTGGTTTAGTTTTACCAGAAAATTTTGATTTTCCTTACTTCAGTACCAGCATTGCCGATTTTTGGCGACGTTGGCATATAACTTTAGGTGATTGGTTACGTAATTATCTTTACTTTCCTTTGGGTGGTTCTCGTCAGGGGTTGATGCGTACCTGCTTAAATTTATTCATTGTGATGATAGTAGCGGGTATTTGGCATGGTTCTGCCTGGGGTTTTGTAGTGTGGGGTGCGTTGCATGGTTTGGCCTTAGCTGTTCATCGTCTCACAGATGCTATGAGCGATCGCTCAAAAATTCTTTACCTATTTTGGCACAACCCTGTCGGTATAATTTTCGCTTGGTTGTTAACCCAGTTCATGATTTTCACCTCTTGGATCTGGTTTCGTCTCCCCAATATTCAAGATTCTGCTTTAGTTATACAACACCTTTGGGGTCATAGTGCGGATTCACAGTTTATTGAAAAAGTCTATGTCGAAGCCTTAAACAGCACTCCTCACCAACTAACATGGTCATTGGTGTTGATCGTTGTTGTCATGAGTATAGCTTATGGCTTTAAACGAGGCATGAAATTAGAGTTGAGTTGGCCGATAAAACTGGTTTTTGTACCTTTATGTTTCTATGCAGTTTGGTTACTAGCTCCTGAAGGCAGTTTACCTTATATCTACTTTGATTTTTAGGGACTTCCAAATAAAAAAAATATCCAATCCAATTAATTATAAGAAAATCGAGTGAGCCAAAACCACGCCCGATAAAGTATCTCCACCAAGTTCCGATACTTTATCGGACTTTAGGCTGTGGATGTACGCGAACGGACTGCCCCAGACCTCTCCAAAATAGAATGTATTAATTTGTCATAAGTTGTAGGGGCGAAGCTTATGGGCGATAATTTAAGGTAAAAATCAGACATCTAGATATCCCAAATGCTTCGACCTGCCCCCATAAAGCCCCCATAAATAGGTTCCATAATTTCTTTTCTGGAGATGTCTAATGGTTAATCTGTTTCGTTGTTGGGTTGCCAATGATTGTAGTAGCTACTTTAGTAAATCGCTTTGATCCTAATTTCTAAACAAATCTAAAGTTTTGTAAACTTAATAATAAGTAAAAGTTATTACTTTTATAAATTTTAATAAAATAATCAATGTTACAAAACTCGTAAACTTATGCTAACTTTATAAGAACAGGAAATAAATTACCT
Source organism: Sphaerospermopsis kisseleviana CS-549 (assembly GCF_028329225.1). NCBI lineage: Bacteria > Bacillati > Cyanobacteriota > Cyanophyceae > Nostocales > Aphanizomenonaceae > Sphaerospermopsis > Sphaerospermopsis kisseleviana. Next base: position 9,506 of record NZ_JAQMTI010000276.1, read on the forward strand.
GTGTTTTTAACAAAAACATCGCACTCATAAAATGACCACAACCATTCAACAGCGCCAAAGCGCCAACGTATGGGATCGTTTCTGTGAATTTATCACCAGCACCAACAACCGCCTTTACATCGGCTGGTTCGGTGTATTAATGATCCCCACCCTGTTAGCAGCAACCACTTGCTTCATCATCGCATTTATCGCTGCTCCTCCCGTTGACATCGACGGCATCCGTGAACC
>NZ_JAQMTI010000277.1:0-6526 GCF_028329225.1 Sphaerospermopsis kisseleviana CS-549
AGGAGTCAGGAGTCAGGAGTCAGGAGTCAGGAGGAGATTGGAAAATTTCTTTGCCATCTCTTGAAATCCCAAAAAATGCACACTTTTTCCGGTATACCCTTCAAAACCCTTGCACTAATTTCTGTGTTTATCAGCCTCTAACTTTTGATATATCAAGGTTTTAGGTTTATTCAGCATCCCCTAATTAGATACATCACCATTTCCATCAATTTTGCAATTTTGCAATTGAGTCTTGATTTATGAGTCCTGATTTATGAGTCTTGATTTATGAGTCTTGATTTCTTAGCTATTAGTTGCCGGTTATTTTCTCCCCTACTTCTCCATCTTGCCATCTGCCTCAGGTTCTAGCTTTTATTCACCGTCTGTCAAAGGTTTTACGACTTTAGCGATCGCCTCTTGGATAAATACTTTTATAAACTCGTCTCGGCGATTCATCTGAAATTGCTGCTGTACTACTTCCGTCATTCCCCCATCACCCCAATCTTGATCATGGCGAAAATACTCAATAAAGCTTTTGCCGGCAATGCGCGTTAAATAAGCTGCTGTTACTCCTTGAATAGCGCGACCAATGATAAAAGTAGCAACATGAAGTTGCAAAGCCGTTGATAGTAATTCAATAGCTCCTTTAACAATACCTAAACCAGCAATGGTTTTTCCTAAAGATAAGGCTAATTCTCGCCCCCGTTCCATATTCAAATCACAACCGTAAACCCTGCCAATTTCTACCACCATTTGGGCGTTAACTGCGGCGGTAGCTAGTAAGTCTACCACTGGTAAAGGAGTTACAGAAACCACACCAGCGCCGATCCATTGATAGCGGTCTACAATTTTATCAGCTTGACGGCGACGTTGAGAATCAATTAATTTTCGCGCTTCTTCTCCTAAGCGGAGAGATTGTAAAAGAATATTATCTGCAACTAAATCTTCACCTTCAGCCCGTAGTACAGAAGCCATACGTCGCAATAAGGAGACTATATCTGGTTCTGGTTGGAAAATTTCCCCGGTTTCTAATTGTGCGGGTTGGGGGTTAGCAGCGATCGCCACCACATCATTACTAGCAATATAATCTTTTACCCGTTGACGCAACTTAGTTAAGATAGCTTCTTGATCCTCATCTGTATATAAATCAGTTTTATTGAGAACCAAGAGCGATCGCTTACCAATTTCTGCTAAACCCTTCAACGGCTCATATTCAGAACGCCGTAAATCATTATCTACCACAAATAATAATAAATCTGCTTCCGTCGCCAAAGCCCTGGCCAGTTGTTCTCGTTCTGTGCCGGCAACTCCCGCTTCTAAAATTCCTGGCGTATCGGTAATTAAAATTTTTCGTTCTAATCCCTTTAAGCGTAAACAATAGGTTTCACCAACCTGAGTTGTACCCATTGGCGCATTTACCTGCCCGACTATCCGCCCCATAATCGCATTTACTAAGGAAGTTTTGCCAGCACTCCCTGTTCCAAACACCACTACTTGAATTTCCCCCCGTGCTAAATTCGCTTCTATTTCCTTAGTGCGACTCAGTAAAGCTTGACGGGTAACTTCATCTTGAATTTGTGCCACCTGTTGACGTACAGCTTGCAGAGTGCTAGAAGCCGCATCAGACTTAGCCGCAGGAATTTGGCTAGGGGTAACGCGTCTGCGATTACGTCGTGATTTTTCCTCACCAGACCGCAAAACCAAAACATAATATATAAAGGCTGCAACCAACCCTGCCAAAAGAACAATCAGCAGCAACAGCAGCAGATTACCTAATAGGGGAGAATAGGATAGTTGCCAATAAAGCCGAGTCAGGGAATCAATCAGCCACAGGGCTAACCCCAAAATGATAATCAAACCAACAATGAGCGTGACTAGGCGAGACAGATGCATGAATCACAAAAATGAGAGGATATTAAGTAGGCAGATGCTTCTGATCTTAATCGTCGTCATCAACTACGTACAGTACAAAAAGACAAATTTTGCTAAACTCAGATGCAGTGCATATCCAATGTTCCCTTAAATTCAGTCAACAGCGAATAGTGCAGAAGATTGGTAATATAATGTTAAGAATCCGCGTTTAGTTGGTTCGCGGAAGTGGGGAGTTAGAGGATTTGAAAAGCATCTAATTTTTTATTTAGAAAGGGATGAGTATATTTAAATTGTTCGATTAATTCATGCTGCACGGGATATTTCACAGATTTTAGCTGAAGAAGAATAGTTATGATTAAGGTAAAAATATACGATCAAATGGTTGCTTGCGATAACGCCGATAAATATTAAAGTCTTTGTCTAGAGTTGCAATAGCAGAGATATTTAATCTTTCCGAAATAGCAATCAGCGATAAATCGGTAAAATCTCCTGGTAGATCCTGATAACTTGTGTTAAGTTCCTGGATTCTTTCATAGTCCGATGGCAGTAAATGTTCACATAAAAATACTTCCAGTGATAAAGCAGATAAAAATTCGTTCTGCACTTTTGTATTTGGGGCAAGTAACCACATCACTTCTGTAACACAGGCAATTGTTGTGATGAGTTGACTGGTACAGGTACTAAAAAAATTAATAACTTTTTGGTGATACTTGTCTTTACGGTCATAGAAGGCAACAAGAATCCCAGTATCAATTAATATTAGGGGATAATTATTATTCATGAGTTCTTGTTTGATGTCTTGCTTGAATTATGTCAGAAATTGCTTTTTTGCGTACATCTCTATCTGACAAATCTCCTGATCCTTCTAGTAAAAATTTGGGATAACCGCCCATTCTTTCTAATACTGTTTTAGGTGGAGCTTGATAGTTGTTAACAGATGTTTCTAAAGATGAGATAAATTTTAAAACAAGTGAAATTTGTTGATCATCAAGGTTGGCAATCGCTTCTAATAGTTTTTGGTGTGGACTGGTGGAGTACATAGAAATTTATTACTGTTGTGATAATTTACAGTTTAGCAAATAAGAAAAGCGATCGCATCTTTTCACATTTTTCAAATAGCGATACCTTCGGTAAGCTATCTCTACGAGACGCTACGCGAACGCTAACGCACTCCCCACATCCCCAAAAAGCGATCAATCTCTCATTCTCACTGTAGCAGAATAGCAGTTTTAGGTATTGGGTTTGAATAACAAAAGTATAGTCATATATCCATATTTTGTTATCTCAACCCAAGCTATTGCTAAACCCGTACAAATTCAACGGATAAACCCCCTCTAAGTATTAACACAAATAAATAAATCTAAATTCAACAATTCTTAAATCTTAACGCCTATACACAATTATAAAATGCTTCCCAAAAATTCAAGAAGATTCTTAATATTTGCAACAATAATGAAGATAACAGCTTGGAGTCATTACCCGTGAACCCTCCTACCACCACCCCAACACAAACCCAAAATCGCAAAGCGGATCATATCCGCATCTGTCTTGAGGAAGATGTCCAAGGTCAGCAAGTCACTACTGGACTAGAAAAATATCGTTTTATTCATTGTTGTTTACCGGAATGCGATCGCACCGACATTGATATCAGCACGACTTTTTTGGGAAAACAGCTTCACGCACCAATCTTAATATCTTCCATGACTGGAGGAACAGAACGCGCAGGAATGATTAACCGTCGTTTGGCAGAAGTCGCCCAGCAATATAAACTAGCGATGGGTGTAGGTTCTCAGCGTGTAGCTTTGGAAAAACCCCAAGTTGCTGATACTTTCGCTATTCGTAAATACGCCCCAGATGTGCTTTTATTTGCTAATTTAGGTGCTGTACAACTTAATTATCAATGTGGTGTTGATGAATGTTTGCGAATTATTGATATTTTAGAAGCTGATGCTTTAATTTTACACATTAACCCGCTACAAGAGTTCATTCAACCCAGAGGTGATACTAATTTCCGGGGATTGTTTGACAAAATTGCCGATTTATGCAGTAAATTACCAGTTCCTGTCATTGCCAAAGAAGTCGGTAATGGCATTTCTGGGAAGATGGCTGAAAAACTTATATCCGTAGGAATACAGACTATTGATGTCGCAGGTGCTGGTGGTACATCTTGGGCTTTGGTAGAAAGCGAAAGAGCCGAAACATCATTACAGCGTAGATTAGGAAAGACTTTTGCCGATTGGGGGATACCGACAGCAGAATGTATTACCAGTATTCGCGCACAGTTACCGGAAATACCTTTAATAGCGTCTGGGGGGTTACGTCATGGGTTAGATGTAGCCAAAGCGATCGCTCTTGGTGCAGATATCGCTGGTTTAGCAATGCCTTTCCTGCAAGCAGCAGATGTATCATCAACTGCACTACAAGAATTGACAGAAGTCTTAATTGCCGAAATCACCACCGTGTTATTTTGTACTGGTAACAGAACTTTGTATCAGTTAAAGCAATCTGACAGTTTGCAGCGTATACAATAAAAAGAGGCAGGAGTCAGGAGTTATTAATTTTGGATTTTGGATTTTGGATTTTGGATTGTTTTTGTTATATAGGAATCCTACTTGAATCTTGCTCAATATACTGAGAATCAATCGTTGATCATATACGGTTTAGGGTTTACAGCCTGTTCAAAAATCAAATAGGAGTCCTATATCCAATCTAAAATCTAAAATCTAAAATCTAAAATTTTCCTCCCTATTCCCTTTCCTACCAGATATGATAGGTATTCAAAAGGACATATTATAACCAATGAATAACTTTTTTAAACAAACTTGTGCTAGTTTAATTGGTAGCTTACTAGGACTGATTATTTTCTCTGGTGTTGGTAGTCTAGGCTTATTATTTATCATTATTGCTGCTACTGCTAAAGATACAAGTCCACAAGTTAAAGATAAATCTATGCTGGTGTTTGACTTGTCAATGAAAATCACTGACAGTCAACCTAGTTCCAGTAACTTTCTGCAAAAAACCTTAACAGGTGTAGATGAAGAACAAATCACACTCCGCAAAGTGATCGAAACCTTAGAAAAAGCGCAACGTGATCCGCGTATTGTGGGTATTTATATAGATGCTACCAAGTCAGGTACAGCGAGTAGTTTGGGTTATGCTTCCCTCAAAGAAATTCGTCAAGCGTTAGATAAATTCCGTGCATCTGGGAAAAAGATGATCGCATATAGTACAGATTGGAATGAACGGGAATATTATCTGAGTTCAGTAGCTGATAAGATTGTACTCAATCCTGTAGGCATGATGGAAATCAACGGTTTGAGTTCACAACCGATATTCTTAACAGGAGCATTGGAGAAATACGGGATTGGTGTTCAAGTAGTACGGGTAGGGAAATTTAAAGGAGCAGTAGAACCTTTTCTCCTGGATAAACTCAGTCCAGAAAATAGACAACAAACCCAAAAATTATTAGATGATGTGTGGGGAGAGTGGCGAACTTCTGTAGGTAAAAGTCGGAAAATTCAACCAGAAAAATTACAGGCGATCGCCAATAACCAAGCTATTTTAGAATCTACCGCCGCAAAAGCTAACGGTTTAGTCGATCAAATAGCTTACCAAGATGAAGTATTTGCTGATTTGAAAAAGTTAACTGCTAGTGATGAAGATGATAAAAACTTCCGACAAATTAACATGACTGATTATGCCGAAGTTCCTGGTAAATCAATGGGAGTAGAACGCAACTCAGAAAATAAAATTGCAGTTGTTTATGCAGAAGGAGAAATAGTCGATGGTAAAGGAGAAGATGGACAAATAGGAGGCGATCGCTTTGCCCAAATCTTCAGAAAAATTCGCCAAGATGAAGATGTAAAATCTGTAGTTTTAAGAATTAACAGTCCTGGTGGTAGCGCCACAGCTTCAGAAATCATACAGCGAGAAATAAAATTAACTCGACAAGTTAAACCAGTGATTATTTCCATGGGTGATGTAGCTGCTTCTGGTGGTTATTGGATTGCCAGTGATTCTAATCGCATTTTTGCTGAAAAGAATACTATTACAGGTTCTATTGGTGTCTTTGGAATATTGTTAAACGGTGAAAAATTAGCCAATAATAATGGCATCACCTGGGATACAGTAAAAACAGCCCAATTTGCAGATACTCAAACAGCTGCTCGTCCCAAATCACCCCAAGAATTAGCACTGTATCAACGCAGTGTTAACCGTATTTATAATATGTTTATTAATAAAGTTGCCGAAGGTCGAAAACTACCCCAACAAAAGGTAGCAGAAATCGCCCAAGGTCGAGTTTGGTCAGGTGTAGCAGCAAAACAAATCGGTTTAGTTGATGAAATTGGTGGTTTAAATGTTGCTATTGAATATGCAGCCAAAGCCGCAAAATTAGGTAACGATTGGGAAGTAGAAGAATATCCAAGAGTGACAACTTTAGAAGAACGTTTTTTTGGCAGAACACTACAAGAAGCCCAAGCAAAATTAGGACTTGAAAAAAATCTGATTCAGCCAAATAACTCACTTTTAGCAGAATTTGAGAAATTTACACAAGAAGTTGCCATTTTACAGAAAATGAACGACCCCCAAGGCATTTATGCCCGTTTACCTTTTAATTTGAAAATAGATTAATAAGCCTGGGGACTGGGGACTGGGGACTGGGGACTGGTGACTG
>NZ_JAQMTI010000278.1:0-88076 GCF_028329225.1 Sphaerospermopsis kisseleviana CS-549
CTGAGTTAATTCCTCTAGTCAATAATCTGAGTCAGTCAGATAAATTATCACTCTTGAAACTCCTAGCAAAACAAATCCCAAATGCTGAATTACAAGTAATCTTTTCTGCCTCAGAGTATCCAATTTGGTCGCCCTACGACTCAACGGAAGCTGCAAATATCCTGATGCAGATGATTCAGGATCACCAAGAGGCATCTACTGATGGCTAGTACAGTGGAATTTTCCTTTAATGATGATGAAGCATTACCCACAATTCCGATCATTTTGAGTTATGCAAACTCTTCTGTTTCCGCAAATGCATTGCTGGATACTGGGTCTAGGGCCAATCTCCTACCTTATGACATTGGGTTAAAATTAGGTGCAATTTGGGATAATCAAACTGTCCGTTTGCCATTGGCTGGAAATCTTGCAAAAGTTGAAGCACGGGGGTTATTTGTACAAGTTCAAATTGGGAATCTTGAACCCGTTCGTCTAGCATTTGCCTGGGTAGAAGCCTCTCATGTACCCTTAATCCTTGGGCAAACGAACTTTTTTCGAGAATTTGATGTTTGTTTTGAGCGATCGCAATGCACGATTAAAATTATCCGAGGTGATTAGCGATCGCACTTTATGTATCATTCTTGAGAAGAACTTCTAATCTACGGCTCTCACCAATGCTTCTCTACACAAATCTATTTACCAAAAGCCCCAATACCATATCGACATGGAGCATTTGAACAACTAGGCATAATTACTCGGATTGTGAACCTGGCATTCCAACGTGGTGTAACCCAAACAAAGGGGGTATCGTCATTTTCAGTATCAGATACGATAAGATTACCGTTATCGTCATAAAGCTTCAAGTCAATGTCTCGGCAGTCGCTATCACAAACGCCTACAATTGCATAGCTAACACCGCTTCTCAAATTTATTGTGATGTCGTCGTAGCCACCACGCCCCAGATTGCCAATAAATGGATCATGAGTCAGTGTGTAGCCGCTAAAACCAGCAGCTAAAGCAGCCCGAATTAACTGATCACGAATCTGACTAGTATATGGATCAACTTGAGCTATTTGTGCATAAGTTTGGTTGTTCGAGTATTCAGCACGGGCAAAACTTGCGGTCGACGGAATAGTGGTTAGAGCAGAAACTAGCAAAACAGTTTTCAGCAGAGCTTGCAATGTAGTAAAAATATTTCTCACAGAGAAACCCCCCAGAATTAGCAGTTGAAAGTTGGCATAACTATTTATTAAACAGAAACTTTCCCTCTATCACCCTAGTCTATCTAGTCAGATAAGGCTTTACGCTTAACAACAAATTATTGTGCGTGATACAAAGGGAAATAAAAGTCAGGTGAATATACTATGTTACTTGAAAGTATCGCTGAATAGTTAAAAATTCATTTACAACGTGTAAAAATTTAACACCAACAAGATTTATACAAATTTTGTGTGAAGTTTTTTTTCGTTATATATTTCGGAGATGTCTATTAGACATCTCCAACAATCTCAACCTTTCCACCTCCAACCTTAATCTTTCATTCTCCATCCTTAACGCCAAAATTTCATCCTTCTGCAACTCAATTAACGACCGTTGACTAATTACCTCACCAAAGGCTTTTTTCCGGTTTTCAATCCCAAACCATCTTTGATAAGTCTTTGTATGTTCATCAACAGTATGACCTAAATTATCTGCTGCTGCTTTAATTGGTATTCCCTGAAGATGCGCTCTAATTGCACAAGCGTGACGTAAATCATAAGGTTGAAATTCAATTCCCACTTTTCTAAACCATCTGGATATATCTCTCCGCATCCAATTAATATTTTGTACAGAAGCAATTTTTTCAACCTTTCTTGCTAAAATATTTAATGGTTTGGGATTTTTTAAATCAAATAATTCCACCCATTCAGTCACAAAAGGAATAACTTCTCTATATCCAGTTTTGGTATTTTTATTCACCTTCCAAGTATGATCTATATTTTGAGGAGACATCCACCAATTAATATCAGGTTGTACAAATAATTCCCTTGGTCTTAATCCATAAGTCGCCAACATTCCATATACCCAACGCCACATTTCCCAGGTGTCTATTTCATCAGTAATATTTGTATTTTTGCGGTTGAGGGCGAATTTTTCAAACAGATAAAAACCAGATATAATTTTTTCATCATCTGGTATTTCTCGATAAGCAGGAGTGACATGATCTCGTTTTACATCCAATTGAAATCCTAAATTAAAAGTTTTTATCAAAACTGAACTTACCGCAATTAATTCATTTTTTTTATTACCATTAACTGAATTAATCACTTCCTCAAAATTTTCTTTAGTAGCTAAAGTTGTTAAATCAAAATTTCTTTTAATCACAGATATATAGTTAGCAAAAGTATTTTCACTGGTAATAGTTTTTTGACGGGTTTGATAATATTTCTCTGCAAATGTATCTAATAATTCCCCAATAGTTTTAACTTCTTGTTTCTCTCTCGATTTAATTCCTAAATACTTCTCATTCCATTGAAAAGTATGACGAGCAATTAATTTACCTAACTCGTAACTTTCCTCAATGGCTGTTTTTAAACCCTCTAAATTTGCGGGTATTCCTAGAGATAAATCATACTGTTTTTTCTGTTTACCTACACTGAGATCACCTGGTTTTAAAGGTAATGTAGCTCGTAATTGCAGAGAATTGCCAGTTTGTTTAATACTAACTTTAATTCTCTCTCTTTTTAAATTACTATTAGCTTCAATTAACTTCTGTTCAAAAACTGCTTGATACTGTAATTCTGTTGCTTTTATTTTCGCCATTCCCTATACCTACCGTCTGTAGTGTTCTGCGGTTCAAAATCTATACAAAATCTGCAAACATATCTGCGAACCAGTCCCCGGAGTCTGTATTTGCATCCTCATGTAGAGATGGGGGATAGGTTTCCGTAACTTTTGGCGATAGCAATTTCCCTGATTTTACTGACTTATTCCCTAAATATTCACTTATTTATAAAAGCTGAAATAGTGAAAATAAAATGTTATAACTGAGCAAAATTACCTGAAAAAATAAGTTCTTTAGTAACATTTTCAGCATATCACCAGTTCCCATAGCAGTTATATGGTTCCTGGTGGTGTGATGTGCGCCCCCACCTTAACTGATATTACCCGTGCTTGGGGGATTTTAGAATATTTCCGCACCAATTGGTTAGAACCAGTTTGGTTAGGATGTTCTTTAGAAAGATATGAGGAAATTCAATCTTATGAGGATTTCCAAAAATGGTTAAATGAAGATATCAAACACCGAGAATCTGACTTAGGTTTATACTGGCGTATGGGTCTAGATATCGGGTTAGATAGATATGGTGTAGGTGTGGGTAAATTTGTCACTTGGGGATATTTACCCCATGAGGATAGATATAATAAACCTACCATTGAAGGACGTAACGCTGCGGTAATTATGAAAAGCGGTGTTTACGATGGTTGTAAAGATACTCATAGATTGATGGATCAGGCTTTTGCACGGGAAAATTTAACCCATTCTTGGTATAATGAAGGTACTCAAGATTGGCATCCGAGCGATCGCAAAACGTCCCCAACTATCAACAACCAAAAAGATTTTGAAGGTGCATATTCTTGGTCAAGTGCAGTTTTACACCAAGACTTAGGAAGATTAGAAGCTGGACCTTTAGCACGTCAATTAGTTGCAGGTGGAAAACATGGAGAGTCATGGCAACATTATGACCCATTTATTTTAGATGTCTTCAAAAAAATGGGCGGTGCTAATGTTCACCTCAGACAACTAGCGAGAGTTCACGAATTAGTCAAATTATATCGTCAAGCGGAACGTTGTTTGAAGGAGTTCAAATTAAACGAACCCTGGTATATTAAACCCCAAGAAAAAGACGGTAAAGGTTGGGGTGCAACAGAAGCAGCAAGGGGCGCTTTATGTCATTGGGTAGAAATAGAACAAGGTAAGATTAAACAATACCAAGTTATTGCCCCCGGAACTTGGAATATTGGACCCCGTGACGGTGCTGGTAAACGTGGACCTGTGGAAGAAGCGTTAATAGGTACACCTATTGCTGATCCTAATGATCCTGTAGAAGTTGGCCATGTTGCCCGTTCTTTTGATTCATGTTTGGTGTGTACTGTTCACGCCCATGATGCTAAAACAGGAAAAGAATTAGCCCGTTTTCGCACTGCTTAATTTATGTTTTGAGTTATGTTTTATAGGGTGGGTTTTTCCCACCTACTTAGAAATGTTAGAAACGTCAGATATTTTTTGTTATTGATTAAACATTTTTGATTATTTAAATTGTTGTTAATTCAGCCAAAAATATTCACGATAGTAACACATAATACAAATAATTTATTAGGCACATCTTATTATTTTTGTGAATAAAATCCTCATAAGAGGAATTGGATTAAGTAGTATAATTTACAAGCAAATTCAAAATTATGAACCCAATTATTATACAATGGGCAATTACCTTCCAATGGGAAGAATCTGGCAAATTAAAGAATCAGCAAATTTCCAAAGGACAGGTAATAAATAATAACCATAATGGAGATATAATTATTGGACGCGACTCTCAGGTATGTGATCTGGTAATAAATAATAATAGTGTATCTGCTCAACATATTAAAATTTCTTTTAACGAAGAACAACAAAAGTTTTTTATCAAAAGTTTAAATCCTCAAAATATTTCTAATCTTAATGGACAGAATATTGATTCTGGTAAAGAGTTTGAATTGCTAATTAATAGTATAATTTTTTTAGGAAAGCAACGTTTACAAATTATTGATATTCAAATTTACCAACTCCCATCAACAGATTATTCAGGAATATTACCTGCAAACACTCATTCAATTCCAGCCCCTCAAAATTTAAATTTGAACGAAGTTAGCTCCAGTTCTAATACAAGTCATACCACCAAGCTTAATTCCCATTTAAATGAAACCCGATTTTCTCGGAAAGAACCTACAATCATTGTAGCAATCATAGGAGGAATAGCAACAATTATCAGTGCATTTATTAATTTGTCTGGTTATATAATAGATAAAAAAAGTGGAGAAATTCAAGTAGAAAATGCTAATAAATACAAAGAAAAGATAGAAATGAATAAAAAAAAACAACAGAATACAGTGAAAAATGATAAAGAAATGCAGGATACTGAACACTTAAAAGTACATGAGGAACAAGTTATAAAACAGACAGATAAACCGATTGAAGAAATTAGACAAGAAAAACGTGATTACCCTTACCTAAAATTAAATCTAAAAAATGAGAATTGTCCTAATCCTGTAAAAGTTGCCTTTAGCTTTACTGGTCTAGATAACATATCAAAAACTCAAGGCTGGTTTATTGTTAACCGAGAATTAAAACCTATACCTCTTGATGCTGAGAAAACATCTAAAAACATATATTTATATGCTAAAACTAAATATAATGGTACTACAGTTATATGGAAACCTCAAATAATAAATCTTAGAAAAAGGTTAGTTTCTGATAGTGATTTTAATTATATTGACAGACAAAATAACGATAAAAATAAAGATAACAAGGAAATAGTCGAATTTTACGAAGTTCAAGTTGATGATAGTAAAGAAGTAACAAACAGAGTTTTCAAATGCAGTTCTGGAAAAACTCTAGATTTAGTAAATGCTGACGAACAATCATAATTGTAGGATAAAATGGATGCTAATCAACTTATAAATACAGTTCTACGCCAACGCTATAGAATCTTAAATAGTTTGGGAAGCGGCGCGTTTGGTGACAACTATCTCTGTGAAGATTTAGATTTACCTACTCATCCCAAATGTGTGGTAAAACACCTGAAACCAAAAAATCCCCAACCAGAAGTTTTAATAGTTGCTAGACGGCTATTTGAGAACGAAGCAGCAACCTTATACCGTTTAGGAAAACTTAGCAACCAAATACCTAAATTATTGGCGTACTTTGAGGAAAATGGCGAATTTTATCTAGTGCAAGAATTTATAGATGGCTATGATTTATCCACAGAAATAATTCCTGGTAGTCCTTGGAGTGAAAGTCAAGTTATTAAACTATTGCAGGAAATTCTACAAGTTTTAAAAGTTGTTCATCAACAGAATATTATTCATCGTGATATTAAACCCCAAAACTTGATGCGTCGCCGTAAAGACGGAAAGATTATGCTAATTGATTTTGGGTCAGTCAAAGAAATTAAAGGTTTGACGACTGATGCTACAGGACAAGTGACTTCGACTATAATTATTGGTTCTAACGGTTATATGCCAAATGAACAGGCTAATTCTAAGCCAAAATTATGTAGTGATATTTATGCAGTCGGAGTTATTGGTATTCAAGCTTTAACTGGTAAGTTGCCTCGGAATTTTCTAGAAGATCCTAACAGTGGAGAAATCATTTGGCGAAATGAGGCTAATGTCAGCAATAGACTAGCTGATATTTTAACCAAAATGGTGGCTTACAACTTTAGCAAGCGATACCAAACAGCAGCAGAGGTTTTAGAGGTATTGCTTGCTTTGTCTCCAGTCAGATCAGAAACGGTACATAAATGGACATGGCTATCTAATAATAGAAAAATTATAGCTGGAGTAGGTATTACAGTAGGAATATTTATAACTCTTACTATAACACTTGTAGCTGATTCTATTCAAAAAAATGCGGCAAATACCGTGTTAACCGAAAATTCTGTTCAACTACCTTGCGGTTCTCAAGTATCTGTTCCCAGTTTATCAGCTACCCCAAATTCTACTTTTGAAGATGGTAGTAAATATTACGGTTCTTTAGATCAAAATAATCTATTTGTTGGCAAGGGAACTATGATATTTACTAACGGTAGTAGATATGATGGTGAGTTCAAAAATAGTAAGCGTTATGGTTGTGGAAGGTTTGTATATCCTGTAAATACGAGTTCTTATGAATACTATATTGGTCAATTTATAAATGATAAATTTAATGGTTTAGGAAAACTTAGGTGGAAAGATGGTAGTGAATATAGAGGACATTTCCGAGATGGTAAATGTGATGGTCAAGGAATATTTCAGTTCTCTGATGGATCTTTGAAGAGTGGAATTTGGCAAAATGGAGATTTGTTAGAAAGTAATATATCCTGCAATCGCTAGTAAATATAAAGATGGTATTTATCTATTCATAATTAATGCTGAAACTTAGTTATTATTTGTCATAAATCAACCTTGACAAGAAAAATGAATCAAAAATCTGCCAAGCAACGGAAATTTATTTTTACTCTAGCTTCCTTAATTTTTTTCACTGTCTATTTTAGTGTTGCTATTCTCCCAAAAATGACTTTGGGACAAATACAACCTACTCCTACTCCAGAAGTAACTTCTTCACCTACTCCAGAACCTACTCCAGAAGTAACTTCTTCACCTACTCCAGAACCTACTCCAGAAGTAACTTCTTCACCTACTCCAGAACCTACTCCAGAAGCAACTTCTTCACCTACTCCAGAACCTACTCCAGAAGCAACTTCTTCACCAAAACCTTCAGCAAAACCAGTTAGAGGAAGAGGCTAAAAATTACTTATTTCGTCATAAGCTGTTACACAGCTAAATTGTATAATCCTAATATTCTGAACTCTTGTAGAACAGGTATCTTGCCTGTTCCACTTATACAAATTAAATGCACAACAGCTTATTTAGGGGTTGCTAAATAATCAAAAAATTTGGGGATGACAGATAGCTGAAACTATTCCCTATTCCCCGTCTCCACGACAAGACTTTCTCAGCAACCCCTATTTAGTAATTTAGCTCCTGAAAATTCAGAGTTCAGACAATAACTAAATTCTGAGTCATTTCTATAAATTAAAGTTATTTAAACCACTAAAAAAGCTTGGTTGTATATTTTCTTTAATAAAGAATAATGATGAATAATAGTTTTGATAAGCGTATTATTTTCAAGTTGACTTTGACTGTGATATTAACATTTTTTGGGCTGCAATCAATTGCTAATGCTCAAACAGAAGTTAATCAGCAGGAAAGCAACAATATCAATAATACTCAGCCAAATTCTACTCTAAGTATAAATTATCCCCAGGCGCAACCAGACCTTCCTAGAAAATCTATACGTAGGAAGCGGTTACTAATCAGGTCAGTGTCTCCTGTTCCGCTAACTATTCCTGATACTACAGAAGAAAATATTCATTTACTGCTCGTTCTGAAAGAACGAAGACTTTACGTATATCGTGGAGATATTCTACAAGCGAGTTACCCGGTGGCAATTGGTCAACCCCAGTGGGAAACACCTGTAGGCAAATTTAAAGTGCTGAATATGATTGAAAATCCAGCTTGGGAAAACCCTTTTGTTGAGAATAAACAGATTATTCCTCCAGGTTCGCAGAATCCTCTAGGAGAACGTTGGATTGGGTTTTGGAGTGATGGAAAAGACGAAATTGGATTTCACGGTACTTATCAGAGAGATTCAATAGGAAAAGCAGTTTCTCACGGTTGTGTTCGTTTGTATAATGAGGATGTGCTAAAACTATATGAAATAGTGAAAGTAGGAACACCTGTAATTGTAGTTCCCTAAAGAATCTTATTTTCTGTCACCTGTCACCAGCTTCCCCATCTCTACGCCCTAGTTCATAAATACCCGCACCCATACAGGCGAGTATACCTGTGCTAATTCCCCAACTCTCACCTAAACTAATTTCTAAACCCCAGTTAGATAATGCACCAAAGATGAAAAAAGGTACAATGCTAAAAAGTGAAGCGTAAAAAGCGTTTTGTGATTCTCTGGCTTTGCGGGTTTTTTCAAATTCTGTTTCACTGGTGTAAAGGAATCTTTCGGCAAAATTAAACCAGCGATTTAATTGATCTATTACCCATTCTCTGGTGGATGCTAAAGCTAAATATAAAGCTAAAGACCATAAACAAGCTCCAGCGATCGCAATTTTATCTAACTCAAATCTAAAGGGCAATATATCAAACATGGTATCAGGTAACTTGGCAATAATATTTAATATTACCTCTTAATATTACCTTAAATTCCTGGGTAAATCTACATCTTTGCAGCTTTTAACCCCAAAGTTGCCCTCAAATGACTACTTCTGTCGCTGGGTGGGAAGATGAGGTGATAGGGCGGTAGGGGAAGTTAATAACCCTATCACCAGTCACCAGTCACCAATTACCATCTACCATCTAGATTTGCTACTGTAGAAGTAGTGCAAATTATGAAAATTCTTATCAGAGCAAAAATTATGACGGTATTTGAATCTAACAACCCCCGTTCCTACAGTCAAGAACAGGTGCAGCAAATTCTACAATTAGCGATCGCTCGTCAAACCGATGATCGTGATCAAGAATTTTCATATCAGCAAATTATCGAAATTGCTGCCGAGTTACAAATTTCACCAGAAGCAGTTAAACAAGCAGAATGTGATTGGATAGTCCAACAAAGCGAAGTACAACAACGCAAAGCTTTTGATCTTTACCGCCAAGGTAAATTTAAAAAGCGTCTGGGTAATTATACAATTGTTAATAGTTTTTTCATACTTGTAGATTTGGTTGGTGGTGCTGGTCTTTCTTGGTCACTATACATTTTACTATTCTCTGGACTCACCATTGTACTTGATATTTGGAACACCTTTCAAAGCAAAGGTGAAGACTATGAAGCTGCTTTCCAAAAATGGAATCGTAAGCATCAAATTAAACAAACTATCAATACAGTTCTAAATAAATGGTTTAAAGCATTACAAACACATTAAAATTGGTAATAGGTAATGGGTAATGGGTAATGGGTAATGGGTAATTGGTGAGTGATTACTGCATTTAGTAGTATTGGTCTCAGAAATCAATAACATATAAATCAAAGATTGTCATGGCAATTTGACATGATTTTTGATTGAGCTTGCGGTATGATCAAAAGATATAAATAATGGCTCTTGTGGTTTTCCCATCTTCAGGAAAACAGAAGACATTTTAAAAACTTGGAATATAATAAGTAATTCCTCAATCCCTCACCAGGTTGATCTACCATTTCAGTCAGCAAGAAGCCATGAAATCAAGGGAAAATGCGGAAATAACTTAGCATTATTTATCATGCAGTCACTCTTCTTTGATCATGATATGCTGCTTAAATCCTGATTGCAAAAATCCTCAAAATCCAGAAGGAAAAGAGTTTTGTCAAACTTGCAATACTCCCTTAGTACCACTTTTAAGAAATCGTTTCCGTGTGATTCGGGTGCTTTCCGATGAAGGAGGTTTTGGCAGAACCTATTTATCAGAAGATACAGATAAATTAAATGATTGTTGTGTCGTTAAACAGTTAGCACCAAAATTTCAAGGAACTTGGTCACAAAAAAAAGCAATGGAGTTGTTTTGTGAAGAAGCAAAACGACTGAGAGAACTGGGAGAACATCCACAAATTCCCACTCTCTTAGCTTATTTTGAACAAGATAACTGTCTGTATTTGGTACAACAGTTTATTGATGGACAAAATTTATTACAGGAGTTGCAATTACGGAAAAACTACAAAGATTGGGATATTCAATCTATTTTGTTAGATTTGTTGCCTATTCTCAAATTTATTCACAGTCGTGGAGTTATTCACCGAGATATCAAACCGGAAAATATTATCCGCCGCAAAAGTGACGGAAGATTAACTCTCATTGATTTTGGTTCTTCTAAACAATTAACAGCTAAAGTGCAGAAAAAACATGGAACTTCTATAGGTTCACATGGTTATTCTGCCATTGAACAAATCAGAGATGGTAAAGCGTACCCTGCTAGTGATTTATTTAGTTTGGGTGCTACCTGCTTTCATTTATTAACGGGAATTTCTCCTTTTCAGTTATGGATGGAACATGGATATAGTTGGTTAAATAATTGGCAATCTTATTTGCATTCTCCTCTCAGTTATGAGTTAGCAATAATTATTGATAAGTTACTACAAATAGATATTCGGAATCGCTATCAATCTGCTGATGAAGTGATTAGAGATTTAAGTAAACAGTACACACATCTACTAGCACCAGCTAGTAATTCTTTATTATCAGCACCAGCAAAGAAAGCTAATGTTTATCCTCAAAAATATATTTTGCTGAGAAATTCAATTTTAATAGTAGGAACAATAGTATTTTTAGGGTTGGGAGAATTTGGTTATAGACACTTTCACCAACTACAAACAACTCTTTTTTCTCGCTGGAGTCCCCTGCAAAATAGGAAAAGTCAAACTAAGAGTGATACTATTGTTCAACAACCACCACAGGAGTCTTTAGAAAAAATTTCTTTATTGAAAACTATCACAGAACCAAATGAATCAATTTCCTCTGTAGCTATTACTCCAGATGCTCAAACTATTGCTAGTGCTGGTAATCGCATTATTAAACTATGGAATATTACCACAGGTCAAGAGATTTATTCACTGCAAGGACATACACAAAAAATCAATGTCGTGGCTATTAGTCCTGATGGTAAAATTTTGGTCAGTGGTAGTGATGACAAAACAATTAAAGTTTGGAATTTAGCAACAGGTCAGTTAATTCATACCTTAATTAGTCATACTGATTCAGTTCATGCTTTGGCTATTAGTAAGGATGGGAAAACTTTGGTTAGTGCTAGTGATGACACAACTATTAAAGTTTGGAATTTAGCAACAGGAAAGCTAATTATTACTCTCAAAGATCATAGTTATTGGGTACGTTCTCTGGCTATTAGTCCTGATGGTTTTACTTTAGCAAGTGGTAGTTTTGATAAAAGTATTAAACTGTGGAATATCACCCAAGAAAAATCACCAGAAAAATCACCAGAAAAATCAATTCATTCATTAACTCCTAATTCCCAAACTGTGACATCTTTAGCTTTTAGTCCAGATGGTAAAATTCTCGCTAGTGCTAGTCGCGATCGCAAAATTAAACTGTGGAATCTCAATACAAAAACGGAAATTCGCACTATAAATAAACAAGATTATAATGTCACATCTTTAGCTTTTAGTCCAGATGGTAAAACTCTTGTTAGTGGTAATCGAGATTGTATAGAATGTCATCCAACTATTAAACCTAATATTAAACCTAATATTAAACTATGGGATGTGGCTACAGGTGAGGAAATTTCCTCTATTGCTGGACATACTAATACCGTCACATCTTTGGTTTTTAGTGCTGATGGCAAAACTTTAGTTAGCAGTGGAGAGGATAATAAAATTAAGATTTGGCGTTTTTCACAATAATGTAGGAACTGGGTAATTGATAATTGATAATTGATAATTGTTTGATGCCAAGTTTAAAACCTTTCCTTTTAATGAGAAAAAGATGTAATTGTCAATTGTCAATTGTCCATTATCAATTGTTATCGTCTATCTCTTTCCAAATCATCAATTACTGTTTGTAAATACCACTCCTCCGACATACCTGGATAAAAATCTTGCTTTTGCTCAATTAATCTTGCGGCTATTTCCCAATGTCCTCCAACCATGCGTAATAGTCTTTGACGTAATAAATTATAGGTGGCTTTGTTGGTTGCTGGGATAGATGATTGAATTTTTTGCAGACTATTTAAAACTAGTTGATAATTCTCCCAGTCTTCTTGTTCACAATAGATACTAGCTGCTTTTTGGTAATCTTCCACAGCATTGGGCATTTCTTCTAAACAAGTGTAGGCAATACCACGATTATAGTAAGCTAACGGATGCTCAGGATTCATTTGTATTGCTTGAGAATAATCTTGAATTGCTGCTAAATAATTGCCCATTGATTGATAGACATTACCTCTAGCAATATATACTAAATTGTCTTGGGGTTGTATTTTCAAGGCTTGATTGATATCAGCTAAAGCCCCTTGATAATCTCCTATTTGAGAACGAGCTTTTCCCCGATTCCGATAAACAATAGCATCTTGAAAATTTAAATTTATTGCTTGATTAAAATCTGCGATCGCCTCTCGATATTGACCCATTTTACAAAGTACCACCCCACGACAGCAATAAGCTTGGGCATCTTGAGCATCAGCTTTTAATATCCAATTTAAATCAGCGATCGCCGATTTTGTATCTCCCTTTTCTGCCTTTTCTAATAATTGTGTGAAATAATCTTGAGTAGATATAATTGCTGCTGATTTATTGATTTCTTGATTTGGTTTTGGTTCAGCTTTGGGTTGTAGTTGTTTAATCTTCTCTAAACAAAGACACGCATTTTCTTTATCTTTTTGTGCTAAATATAATTCTGCTGCTTTTTTAAAATTAGCGATCGCCTCTGGAATATTTCCTTGTTTGCGCTGCACTATCCCCCGTAAATCATAAGCACCAGCATCATTAAATTTAAGCTGAATCGCTTTTTCTACATCTTCTAAAGCACCAGGAAGATTTTTTAAAGTTAATTTTGCTAACGCCCGAAAATAATAAGCTTTGGCATTTTCTCCATCCAGCTTAATAGCTTCATTATAATCAAAAACTGCTTGTAAAGTCGCACCTGATTTATAATAAGCTAAACCCCTTTCTATGTAAGCTGTACTAAAGTAAGGATCTAGCTGTATAGCTTGGTTAAAATCTTCAATAGCACCAGCATAGTTTTTTTGTTTCGCTTTTTCTAAGCCGCGATTGTAAAATTCAGAAGTCATAATTTAGTTTTTTCTATGAACTCGATTTAAATTGATTTAAAACAATATTATATCACAAATTTTATTATATCACAAATTTTTGTTGTTGTCGTTTTGTAGGGGTTTAGCAATCCTCAACCCCTACGGAAAATGTGGTTTTTCGACATACTTATCATCAAATATAAAGTGGATATATCCCCGACTTATTTAAGAGATCGGGGATTTGAGTATTACGTTTTTTAAGGTTGAATTAAACTAGGAGAAGTCAACACGAAAACATCCCTAGTTCCCGGTGCTGGATTTTCAGACTTAATCGGGCTAGTAAAGTGGAAAAACTCATGATCATTAACTAAAAGCAGTTCTCCGGGCTGGAGTATTTTATGAAAAACTGGTTTCTCTTTTTTAGCAGTATATAAATGTGTTTCTCCACCTTGAATATTGTTCCTACCAACAGAAAAAATGCCAATAAAATCAGTTCCATCTTGATGAATACCTTCAGGTGCGGGATTTCCTAAATGACCTGGTGAACAAGTAGTTCTGATTTGATGAATACCAATTTCTGCTTCTGGATGGAGTTTGCAAGAATCAATAAATGCTAAAACCAAATTCTTAAAAATTTCCAGTTCTATCAGTCCATCTTCTAATTCTGCGAACTCTCTTTTGACATCACCCAATAAAGGATTATACTCTCGACTTTGGCACAAATATCCATGAGAAAGTTTAATTAACTTATTCTCAGCAACCATTACTCTTGATAACCTTCTAGAGCGATATTTGCCCTTAATATAAGGATCAACAGGTAAGTTCTCAAAAAATGGCTGGAAACCTTGATTATTAATAGAATTTACCTTTCTCAGAGTAAACAGAAAAGCATATTCTAACCCCGTTACAGAAGATACTTGTTGCATAGGATTTTTCTCCTTGCATTTTATAATTATTCAGCCAGCAAAAACTCCATTTTCCAGGTAGTTTTAGCTGACTGCTGACCGCTAATAGCTGAATGCGAACTGGATTTTTAAATTCCTCCCATTTTTTACATGAGAGGTATGTAATATCTATTATAAGCAATTATTTAGTAATTGTTGTAAATGTGACTACAAAATTTATTAAGTTGGAATATTTAACAAGAACTCTAGCTACTCACTTTCCTATTCCCTATTCCCTATTCCCTATTCCCTATTCCCTATTCCCTATTCCCTATTCCCTATTCCCTATTCCCTATTCCCTGTTCCATTATATAGTTACTCATCTGGGAACAAAAATATTTTCCCAATATTTTCAAAGCTCTCATTCCTCCTGCTAACCTCTTTTATCGTATATTTACTATTAATTCAAATTTATAATTTACCTAGCAGAATGAATAACTGGCTGTATCAGTACCCTAAATTATACACTGGTATTTTACTCAAACGCTACAAGCGTTTTTTTGCTGATATTCAACTGGACTCCGGGGAGGTTGTAACAGCACACTGTCCCAATACAGGACCCATGACAGGAGTTTCCAAAGTAGGTAGTCCTGTACAGTTATCTAAAAGTGATAATCCTAACCGCAAATTAGCTTATACACTGGAATTGATTCAAGTAGATGATTTAGCACCAACTTGGGTCGGTGTCAATACTGCTTTACCTAATCGAGTTGTGAAACAGGCTTTAGAGAAACATCTTTTCCCAGAATTAAGTGAATATACACAAGTTAAAGGTGAAGTTGTTTATGGAAAAGATAAAAAAAGCCGGATAGATTTTTACCTGACCGGAAAAGAAGGACAACGCCCCATTTATTTAGAAGTAAAAAATACAACTTGGTCGCAGGGAACTTTAGCCCTGTTTCCCGATACAGAAACCACCAGAGGACAAAAACATTTGCGGGAATTAATCGAAGTTTTACCCCAAAGTCGGGCAGTAATGTTGTATTTTATCAATCGCGGAGATTGTACACAATTTGCCCCAGGAGATAGCACAGATCCTGTATATGGTAAATTGTTACGGGAAGCAATTAAACAAGGTTTAGAAGTTCTCCCTTGTCGGTTTGATATTTCTCCTGAAGGTATCCGTTATTTGGGGTTAGCAGAACTGAAAATTTAAGCATTTATCAGCCAGCCAAAAATGAAAGCAAAGTGCATCATTATTTACACACAAACTTTCTTTCAAGAGAATGCTAATATGAATACAAAGATTGTTCCTCACGTTTCCACAAACAGCAAAGATAAACTTCCTATTTTTGATCAGCAGTTTTTGTTGGATAAAAACAACAAACAGCAGGAAACGTGAATGATCTAAGTCATCATATCAGATTGCTATATGTTAGAAACTCTTGCGACTGAAACCACTGTGGAAATGCCACCCACCCAGGCAGAACTTCCTTATGATGACGGTATTCCGATGGAGACACAAAGACATAAATTACAATTGGATATTTTAATTGATACCATTCAGCCTTGGCTAGATCAAAGGACTGATGGATATGTAGGGGGCAATATGTTTGTCTACTACAGTTTAGCGCAATTAAAAAATCAGGATTTTCGTGGTCCAGACTTCTTTACCGTCTTAGGAGTTCCCAAAAAAGAGCGTCTTTCTTGGGTAGTTTGGGAAGAAGGAAAATCACCAGATGTAGTAATTGAATTACTTTCAGAAAGCACAGCTAAAAATGATAAAAATGAGAAAAAACTGATTTATCAAAATCAAATGCGTGTTTCTGAATATTTTTGGTTTGATCCTTTTAACCCAGATGATTTTGCAGGTTTTCATATCAATACCGGTGTGTATGAACCGATTGCTTTTAATGAAAAAAATCAGTTAGTAAGTACAGTTTTAGGTTTAAGTTTAGTACGTTGGCAGGGTAATTATCGCGGTGTCAATGCCACTTGGTTACGCTGGGCAAATAAGATCGGTGAGTTATTTCCTACTTCTTTAGAACTTGCTGAACAAGAAAAACAACGGGCTGAACAAGCTGAAAATAAATTAAGACAAGTGGCAGTTAATTTGTTAAATAATGGAATGCCTATAGAACAAGTCACACAGTTAACAGGTTTAGAACCAAAGCAACTTATCGGAGAGTAACCCAAATTAAATAATGGACAATTAACAATGAACAATTAACCGGCAATTTTAGATTTTACTGCCATAATCAGATTTTTGTCAAATTATACATTGTAGGGGTAATTCATGAATTGCCCCTACGGAATAGGGCAACCTCAAATAAAATTGGTATCAGATACATAGGGCTTGCTGATGGCTGAATGCTTACGCTAAATCAGCCATACCCAATCCCCAATCCCCAATATTAGAGATAATTAAAAAATCAATAGTTTTAAACTGTCTATCAATAGCAGGAAGACTACAAATTTTTGCACCAATACTCAAATAAGCTTGTAAAATTTTCGGAATTTCTACATTATAGATATCTGGACAATTAGAATTAATTTCTATGGAATATTCTGGATGAGGATTCACTAAAATATGAGAATGTAAACAATGATTATAGAGAAAATAATTATAAGCACAAACAGCTTGTTTATGACATTGAGTTAACAAAGATGCACAACCGAAAAAATATTGATTACCAGTATAAATTAAATAATTAGCTAAACCTTGCCAAAGTAATAAAAGTGTATAACTATTGCGATATTCTTGAGCTATGCAAGCACGACCAATTTCTACAGAAGACTGCAATATAAAATCAGGAATTTGAGCAAGATTAAATATATCAGCAGCATCAAAACCTAAATTTTTTGCAGCCATTGTATAAGTTTGCATTCTATAAGTACCAATAGTTGCACCAGTCCTTTTACAAATCAGCAATAAATGATCACAAAAATAATCAAACTTATCCCGATCCATTTGAGAAAAATTAGAACTAGAAAAACCCAAATCCAACTCTTGATTAAAAACCTGAAACCGTAAGCGAAAAATAGATTCTAACTCTGCATCAGTTTTAGCCAGTCGCAGGATATACTTTTCACTTTCCAAGACCGGAAAATCAGTAAACTGTACAGATGAAAAAGATGAAGTGATAGGATTGTAATACATTTACATCCAGGTTAATACTTAAATTTGTGAAAAATTCTAAGAGGATTTAATATCTAATTATGAACATTTTGATCACTAAAATCTGGCAATAGAATACAAATTTTGTAATTACACAATTTATTTTTTTTGTCAATAACAAAAGCCCTAAATAGTAATAGATCCCGGACTTCTACAAGAAACCTGGGATCTTGGTATTGAGTTTTTTCAGGTGAATTGACTTTTAGCCTCAAAAGCCGACGGCTGATAGCTGATGGCTGAATACTTATTTTTAATTGTGCTGACCATGATTAGTGTAGCGAACCCTAGTACCAGCCCAAAGTAACTTTTCTCGCAGAGTTTGATAATAGGAATTATTAGCCCGCAAAACGATAAATTTAGCACGACAGTCAGCCATCCGCACATCAACACGATGATTAGGCCAAATGGAAGTAGCCAACACCCCATCCATCCATAATTTTGTAGTTAAATCATAATCCCCAAACGGCCAAACACTGACCACAGAACCAGGAGGTAAAACTAGGGGACGACTAGAAAGACTCATCGGACAAATAGGAGTGATGGTAATAGCCTCCATCCCATCGTGCATAATTGGACCATTAGCCGAAACCGTGTAACCTGTAGAACCTGTAGGAGTAGAAATAATTAACCCATCACCCACATATTGATCAACCACCTCACCATCAATTTCCATTTCCAGAATCGAGGTGATCATCCTATCAGCAGAAGCGGGTTTAATACAAAACTCATTTAAGGCGAGGTAATGTTCTGTAACTGGTTCTAAATTTGTCCGATGACCCTCATAAATAGCCGCTTGTAACATCATTCGGCGTTGGAGAGCATAGCGATCTTCAAATAACCGATCCCAAACTCGTTCCGGTTCTTGAAACTCATCCATTGACTCAGTTAAAAACCCCAAATGGCCACCCACATTTACCCCCAAAATGGGGATACCAGCCGGGGCTAAATGTCTAGCACTGGTTAAAACCGTACCATCACCACCAAGGACTAAAGCTAAATCAATTGGTTGGCTGGCAGATGCCAAAAACACTGGATAGGGGTTGTCTTTGGGTCCACTAGGTCCAACCAAAACTTGACATTGGCGGTCTTCTAATTGTTTAGCGCAGAGTTCAGCCCAGCGTTTACTTTGGGAGTCTCGCGCTTTGTAAGCTATGATTACCTGCTTTAATTGCACGTACTGTTACCACTTGAGGAGATTAAACTGCTCCATGTCAACGGTATCACGGTTACGATAAATAGCCAGTACAATCGCTAACCCTACCGCCGCTTCCGCAGCTGCCACAGTAATCACAAAAACAGTGAAAACCTGACCTTTAATTAATGTTGAGTCGAGAAAATTGGAAAATGCCATTAAATTTAGATTAACAGCATTTAACAGTAACTCAATTGACATGAGTACACGGACGGCGTTACGGCTGGTAATTAAACCATAGATGCCAATGCAAAATAAAGCTGCTGCAAGTAGTAAGAAGTATTGAAGTTGCATAGTTTGGTAATTGGTAATTGGTAATTGGTAATTGGTGATTGGTAATTGGTAATTGGTGATTGGTAATTGGTAATTGGTAATTGGGCATTGGGTAAATTCATATTCCCAGTCACCAGTCACCAGTCACCAGTCACCAGTACCCTAGTCCTCAGTGCCACTAGATACCAATTCTCTGGGGCGTTCTGGCAAGGTTAAGATGGTTTGTGGCAGTTCGGAAGGGGTAACTTGATCTGGTAAATATTCCCGACGTGCCAAAATAATTGCTCCTACCATTGCCATTAGCAACAATACGGAAGCTAATTCAAAGGGGAGCAAAAAGTCCGTGAAGAAATGCTCACCTATTAAAACTATGGAATTTTTAGCTGCTGGGGATGTAGAGGTATTAGCCCAAGGTGTTGCCAGTACCATTGTACTTAATAGGGCAAATAGTCCCAGACTAACTACACCGGTAATGATTTTCCGTAAACCAGCACTGGGTAAAGGGTAAAAATCCTGACGTTTGTTTACCAACATAATGGCAAACAAAATCAAGACGTTGATCGCACCCACATAAATCAGAATTTGTGCTGCTGCGACAAAATCACCATTTAGCAATAGGTAAAGTCCGGCCATGCTGATGAATACACCACCCAGCAAAAAGGCGGAATAAACGATGTTGGAAAACAACACTACTCCTAGTGCTGCGCCAATCATCATTACACCTAATATGCCAAATGAAACAGATTGTACTCCTTCGGCTAAATTCACTTTTTTCGATCCTCTTGATGTTTTGATAAATGCTGATCGGTGGTTCAATTTTGGATTTTGGATTTTGGATTTTGGATTGTATTTAGTTAGTTACAATCTAAAATCTAAAATCTAAAATCTAAAATTTGCTTACCCATTACCACTTTCAACTAAGTCTTCTGGACGAGAACCAGCACGGGGAGCATCTGCGGGGACTCCATGGGGTTCAAGTACGCCTTTAGGTAGATAAACCAGTTCGCGCAGTGGTGTCACCATTGGATCGTCTGTCACCTTGTAGGGCAAGCGTCCTAATGCTACGCTATCGTAGTTCAATTCGTGGCGATCGTAAGTAGAAAGTTCGTATTCTTCTGTCATGGATAAACAGTTTGTGGGACAGTATTCCACGCAGTTACCACAGAAAATACAAACTCCGAAATCTATACTGTAGTGTTTGAGTTTTTTCTTCTTGGTGGCTTTGTCCATTTCCCAGTCAACTACAGGGAGGTTAATGGGACAAACACGCACACACACTTCACAAGCAATACACTTGTCAAATTCATAGTGAATCCTACCCCGAAACCGTTCACCAGGAATCAGTTTTTCATAAGGGTATTGTACGGTAACAGGGCGGCGTTGCATGTGGTCAAAGGTGACGGATAACCCTTGTCCGATATAACGCGCTGATTGTACTGCTTCTTTGGCGTAATCACCAACTTGTTTGAGGAACTTTAGCATTTTTTGTGTCTCTTCTCTAACAATTTTGGATTTTGGATTTTGGATTTTAGATTTAAGATTCAATCCAAAATCTAAAATCTAAAATCTAAAATCTAAAATCTCTTTAACCACCGAAAGCGACGGGAAAGGCCAGTTTTAGTGCTGCGGTTAATAACAGGTTAACCAAGCCAACTGGTAGTAAGAACTTCCATCCTAAATCTAGCAGTTGGTCAATCCGTACCCGTGGTACTGTCCAACGAATCAGGATGGCAAGAAATACGAGAAAATACGCTTTAAGTACGGTCATTGTGATACCTAAAGCAGCTGTGATTACTTGTAAGATGGGGTTGGTTTCACTCATTCCCAAAAAGTCACCTATCAAGCTGACGGGAATGGGAAAATGCCAACCGCCCAAATATAAAATTGCTACGAGTAGGGAAGACAGGATCAGGTTGATGTATGAACCTAAGTAAAATAAACCGAATTTCATCCCTGCGTATTCGGTTTGATATCCTGCTACCAGTTCTTCTTCCGCTTCGGGTAAGTCAAAGGGTAGACGTTCGCATTCTGCTAGGGCGGCGATCCAGAAGATGATGAAACCTAGTGGTTGTCTCCAAACGTTCCAACCCAAAATCCCGAAGTTAGATTGTTGGTTTACGATGTCAATGGTGCTGAGGCTGTTAGACATCATGGCGATCGCTAATACACTCAACGCCAATGGTATTTCATAACTGATTGATTGTGCTGCTGCCCGCAAACCCCCTAACAGGGAGTATTTATTATTAGATGCGTAACCAGCCATTAATAAGCCTATGGGCTGAATACTGGATAATGCAATCCACAAAAATACGCCCATACCGACGTTAGTAATCACGATATTCTCCCCAAAGGGAACAATCAAAAATGATAAAAATACCGGAATTACAACTATTATTGGACCAATGGTAAACAACCAGGGATCTGCTTTGGCTGGTACGATATCTTCTTTAAAGATCAGCTTGAGACCATCGGCTACAGGCACTAACAAACCAAATGGACCTTGATATTCAGGACCAATCCGTTGCTGTGCGGCCGCAGAAATTTTCCGTTCTAGCCAGGTTGCAACCAGTACACCTACTGTTGCCCCAATCAGCATCAGGATCATTGGTAATGGCATCCACAGGGCTTTGGCTGCCCCTGCTGGTATGCCCAAATCCTTGACGGATTCAATAAAAGTTCCTTGAAGGTCAATTCCTGCATTCATGTTTGCTACTCTGTAATTCGTCAATTCGTCTACTCATAGTAAATTCACAAATATTATTTAATTTAATATCTGTAAATTTACTGTTGAAGAATCTCTATTGAGATGATGCGTGATTGTAGAATTGTAGATTTGTTGCTAATTCCTGAGTTTAGTATATCCTTTGATGGTTTTACCCTTTTGATCCCAGATGACAACTTCTGCTTATGGTTGAGATTGAGATTGGTGATTAGGGATTGGTGATTGGGAAAAACCTCTTTCCTACTCCTCTTCCTGTTCTCTTCTTACTGTCACCTGTCACCTGTCACCTATTCTTCTGACAAGACTCTGACAAGACAAAGTTACCGTCCCCAAATTGGTAACGGTTTTCTATTCTATGCAAATTGTCTGATTTTCCTGTACAGCAGGTTGTGATGACAATGCCAATTCCAGATTATCCATGTAAATTCGAGATTTTTGATTGTCAACCTCATCAAGCTGACAGATGACACTTATCAATCTGTCCACTTGAGAGCATCAATCTAGAATCTCAAATCTAAAATTGGGTATTTATCACCTATTCCCAGGAAAATACCTCATAACTGTCACCTGTCACCTGTCAACTTTTACCTGTCACCTTCCCAGGTAGTTAACGCTGCTCAATGGGAGTATAAGGAACTTCGTGAAGACCGTTATAGACTTGAGTGGGTCGGAAAATCCGGTTTTCTTCAAGTTGTTCTTTCCAGTGTGCTAACCAACCTGCAACACGGGCGATCGCAAATACTGGTGTAAACAAATCTGTGGGAATTCCCATTTTCCTATACACTAAACCAGAATAAAAGTCAACATTAGGATAAATTCCTTTACTGCCAACTTTTTCGGCCATTACCCTTTCTACTTCCTGGGCAATTTCATAAAACTTGTCGTAGCCGAATTTCTCGAACAATTGCACCGCTAAACGTTGTAATATTGTGGCTCTAGGATCTTTTACCTTATACACGCGGTGTCCAAATCCCATGATTTTGGCTTTTCTTTGTAGACGATCTTCGATATAGGGGCGAACGTTATCTACAGATCCGATTTCTTCTAACATCTGTATTACTTCTTCGTTTGCTCCACCGTGCAATGGTCCGCCTAATGTCCCTACTGCACTAGCTACAACTGCATAGGGATCGGTTAAGGTGGAAGCTGTGACTCGCGCACTAAAGGTAGAAGCATTCATTGTATGCTCAACGTGCAGAATTAAGCAGATATCAAAAATCCGCGCTGCTAGGGGGTCAGGTTCTTTTTCATTGAGCATATACAAGAAGTTGGCGGCATAATCTAAGTCATCCCTTGGTTTTACAGGATCATTTCCTTTCCGCATCAACTGGAACGCTGCTACCATTGTGGGAATTGTGGCTACTAACCGGACTACAGAATTACGAATGTAGACAGGATTATGTAAGTCACGACGAGAATAAAATAAACCCAAGGCAGCAGCAGAGGCTTGGAGAGCATCCATTGGATGACCACTTTCGGGAAAACATTTCATCATGTCCCGAATACGATATTTTATCCGTCTGTGAGCGTTAACTTCACTCTCAAAAGCTGTCAATTCTTCTTTGCTGGGCAATTTTCCCCAGATTAAAAGATAAGCAGTTTCTAGGAAGGTACTTTTTTCTGCTAATTCTTCGATCCGAATGCCCCGATACTCTAGTATTCCCTTTTGCCCGTCTACATGACTAATGCTAGACTGGGCTGCGGGAATGCCTTCTAAACCAGGCTTATATTCGCACACCGTCATGGCTACACCACTTGCTTTGTGAAATATCTGAACACGCTAACTTACCAGAGATTCTTTTCACTATAACAGTTGCCGATTTAACAACTATTTTATGCGAAAGCTCGAAAAACTGTTATAGTAGGTACTTGGGAGGTGTCAACCAGAACATTTGACTACGACCCACAGGAGAACCATCATCTGGTACTTTTATTCCGATCATACCTGCTTTTTTAAGGACGAGTTGTTCTTTTGCTTCACCCCAAAGGAGAATTTCAGCCCAATTAGTTAAACAGGGTTCATGTCCCACCAGTGCTAGTTGGGTATTTTGAGGATATTTTCTCGGTTCTAACCAGTCTCTTAGCCACCATTGAAGATCGCCTTCAAAGCTGAGATGATCTGAGGTTTCTAACTGAGAACTTAATCCGGCTGCCATGAGTATTTCTGCTGTTTGTTGGGCGCGGACTAGGGGACTAGTGAGGATTAAATCAAATTTAAAACCAAGTCTTATTAATCTTTGGGCTACTTTTGCGGTTTTTTGTCTGCCTTCTTGGGTGAGCGATCGCGCTTCATCTTTTAGCCCTAGTTGATGTTCTTCGGCGATACCGTGACGGATTAAATATAGTTCCATAAATTTTCTACGGTAATCACCGTAATCACTGTAAAAATCATTAAAATTTCCTCAGAATATATGTCAATATATTAATATGCAGAATCAATATATACAAAGTTAAACCCAAAAAACAGCAATGACCTATTTAGAAACCGCAGCCCAATTTTACAGCGAAGTTGCTCAAACACCAGAAGTAGGACTTTGTTGTGTCCAAAGTACACCCCTGCAACTACCAGGATTAAAAATTCCTTTAGTCATGCAGGAAATGAATTATGGCTGCGGAACTACCGTTCATACTAACGAATTAGCAAACCAACCTACAGTATTATATGTTGGTGTTGGTGGTGGTTTAGAAGCTTTACAATTTGCTTATTTTTCCCGTCGTCCTGGTGCTGTCATCGCAGTTGAACCAGTAGCAGAAATGCGAGAAGCTGCGACAAGAAATTTAGAAATTGCTGCCCAAGAAAATCCTTGGTTTGATCCTAGTTTTGTGGAAATTATTGCCGGGGATGCTTTTAATTTACCTGTCAATGATGCCTCTGTTGATATAGTCGCCCAAAATTGTCTTTTTAATATCTTTGAACCTGCTGATTTAACCCGCGCTTTAAAAGCAGCATATCGAGTTTTAAAACCCAGTGGCAGATTACAAATGAGTGACCCCATTGCTACCCGTCCTATTCCCCAACATTTACGACAAGATGAAAGATTAAGGGCAATGTGTTTATCCGGTGCGCTCACTTATGAAGAATATACACAATTAATTATCAATGCTGGATTTGGACAAATAGAAATTCGCGCCCGTCGTCCCTATAGATTATTAGATAAACAAACTTATAACCTGGAAGAAAATCTACTTTTGGAAAGTCTTGATTCCGTTTCTTTTAAGGTGCAAATTCCTGAAGACGGTGCTTGTATTTTCACAGGTAAAACAGCGATTTATGCAGGTTCAGAATTATTTTTTGATGATGGAGCAGGACATATTTTACAAAGGGGTATTCCCGCCGCAGTTTGTGATAAAACGGCTGCTAAATTGGGAAATTTGAAACCAGAAGAAATCATGATTACTGATTCTACTTGGTATTATGATGGTGGTGGTTGTTGTTAGGGAATTTTTTATAATTATATTCTCTGTTTTGTGGTTTGGTGTTTGATGATTTTTCAGAGTATCGAACCACAGAGAGACACAGAACGCAGAGAAAAAAAAGTAGGGGTAATTCATGAATCACCCCTACGCAATCATCGGAAAGTTTTAATATGAGGTTTTTTAGGTATTAATGATGGTAAAAATAGCGGTTACTCCTTTTCACAAACAACTTAATTCAGCTTTAGTTAAGCAAAAAATTCAGGTTTTACAAGTCAATCTCGGTAAACGTTGTAATCTTGCTTGTTCTCATTGTCATGTGGAAGCAAGTCCTAAAAGAACTGAGGAACTTTCCCCAGCAGTTTGTCAAGATTTAATTGATTTTATTCATAAATTTCCTGAAATTAAAATTGTTGATTTGACTGGGGGCGCACCAGAGATGAATTATGGTTTTAAACCATTGGTGGAAGCTGCGAGAAAAGCAGGTAAACAAGTAATTGTTAGATCAAATTTAACAATCTTTTTTGTGGAAGGTTTTGCAGATATTCCTGACTTTTTAGCTAAAAATCAAGTGCGTGTTGTTGCTTCTCTTCCCTGTTATTTAGCTGATAATGTGGATAAAATGCGGGGTCATGGTGTTTTTGTTCAGTCTATTCAAGCTTTACAATGGTTAAATAAATTGGGTTATGGTCAAGATGCAAATTTAATTTTAGATTTGGTTTATAATCCTCAGTTACCAAAGGATGAAAATTTTTCTTTAACTCCAGATCAAAAAAATCTTCAACTAGCTTATAAAAATTTCTTACAAGAACATTTTGATATTGTCTTTAATAACTTATTGACTATTACTAACTTACCTGTAGGAAGAACTAAGTTATATTTAGAACGTAAACATCTTTATAAACAATATTTGCAGTTTTTAGAATCACATTTTAACCCTGACACCGTTGATAATTTAATGTGTCGTGAGGAAATTTCTGTTGATTATTTGGGTAATGTTTATGATTGCGATTTTAACCAAATGATGAATTTACCAGCAAGAACTCAAAATGGTGAAACTTTGACAATTAGTAAATTATTAGAACTTGGTAGTTTAGATGTCATCAAAGAAGTACAAACTGCTGATTATTGTTATGGTTGTACTGCTGGATGTGGTTCTAGTTGTGGTGGTGCTTTAGTAGAATGAATCACTGATAGCTGATAGCTAAATCCTCAAATAACCTGTTACTAAAAAAATTCTGTTACCAAAATTGATACGAGTATCCCCATTCTTGATTTGGTGATCTATGATGGAGTTAGTTAAGCTCCTCACACCATACCGAAAGCCGTGACACCAACTATCTTGGTTCGCGGTTTTTTCTTATTGTACACTTAACTATACAGTTACAAACCATAAAAATCTTCATTTAATATTTGCTCTAGGGAAAATGGACAAGTATGAGGATATTCAATCTCATCAGGAACACGAACCCCAAAAGCAGCTAATTTACCTTCTTTAATAGCTAATTTTCGAGATTGAGGATATGCTTGCTCAATTGCTTCAGGAAGAAAATTTTTGAGAGATGGGGTATCTTGTAAATTGTTCAAAACTCGCTGACGGTGTTCAATAACTGAGTTGTACCAACTCATTTTCATGGTATCTGGAGCATCAAATTGAACTTTTAATTTCAGCAAATGAGCTAATAGAATCATTAGATTACTTTTAAGAGCATTCTTTTCTGATTTCCCCAAGTTTGTTAATTCCTCAATCAAATTCTCTATATCTAGTGATTCAAATTCACGTTTTTGTAAATTCTGAATTGTTGTATCAATCCAAACTTGAAAATCCTGTTCGTAAAGATATTTCATCATAGAATTGCTCACATTTTAATGATGATAAATAAGATTGCATATCAATGAGGTACGCAATCTCAATTAAAACCTATACACAAAGCCAGTTTTACTCCTGCCTTATTTACCCCCAACCTCACAACGGATGGGGAATGAGGGGATTTTTACCGAAACAGGGTAATTAAGACTGAATTGGGTTATCTTTAGGATTTACCAATTTCAATAATTTCTGCTTAATTTGAGCATCAAAAACTTCCCATTTCATTTTCGCATAAGCAGAATTTTCGTTACCGCCAGATAAGAATCCCATCGGAATCTCAAAGCCACCTGCACCAGTGCGTCCACCACCAAAAAACCGTCCTGTGCTATCTTGTCCAAAGGCTTCTTTGATAAATTCGTCAGGATCTAAGGTAAGTTTTGTGGTTCTCAGAGAACCTATGACTACTTCTAGTTCGTCATCTTCATCGTGAACTATGCCGTACACTACAGCAGTATGCACGTTTTCTTCTGTCACCAGAAAATCAGCTGCTTGGGGTATAGCATCTCGGTCGTCGTAGCGTAAATAACCTACACCAGCTATGGAAAAGTTATTTTGGACAATGCGATTTTTGAGCGATCGCTCGATCACATCCATTACACGCTTAGAACGATTGGCTTGTAAAATGGCATTGAGCAACTGAGCATCATAAAACCTGCTCAGGTAAGCAGCTGCCATAAAATCTTCTTCTTGCGCTTGCATTAACCGATTGGTGTCTGAGCGCAAACCGTGCATTAAAGCAGTTGCACATTTTACGTGCTGGCTCAGACTGCTATCTAATGTGAGTAAACCCGATTGTAAATACTGTGTAAAGATTGTGGCAGTTGCTCGTACATAAGGACGAACATCGGTAAACTCAGCTTTCAGTTCTCCTTGCAAGCTATGATGATCAACCAGCACGACTAGGGGAAGTCCAGCCTGTTGTACTGCTGCTAGTAATTGAGATGTAGTTCCCTGATTATCAATCAACACAAACCCTTGATAAGATAACAAATCTTTACTTTTTAGGGTTTGCATTGTCCAGCGTTGAGCAGGTAAAGTAGTTAGCTTAACCAAGGCAATATTCTCCTGATGGCTGAGAGTGCCAGCATAAATTATTTCACATTTGATATCGTATTGTTGGGCAATTAGTTGGTAAGCCCAAGCACAAGAAAGAGCATCAGGGTCAGGAAAATCTTGTAGAATTACCAGATGGCGCTCATGTCTATGGTTGAGCAGGGTTTTTTGTAACTCTTCTGACTTCTGAATCGCCAGGGAATTGCCACGTTGAGCTAAATAGATACCTCCATCACCATTTGCTGCTGCCCCATTTGCTGCTGGCAAGGAAGGCCGGGTAAGTGGTGGAAGTTCAAGAGCATCTCTCTCTATTTCTACTTCCTCCCCATTCGGCTCTGTGGTCAATGAAAAGCCCTCAAATTGAGTAACGGGAGAATTCAAGTACATAGGGAATTTAGTTTTCAGCTTGGTGGCTTCCACCAGTTATGCTCTGGCTCGTCCACACATTAAGATCTTGACAGAAATCTACAGCTTTGGCACGGCATCATGTTTGTCTATGTTTTGTCAAGCCCACTAGTCAGGGATTGCTGACCGGGAATTTGAGATTTGAGATTTGAGATTTGAGATTTGAGATTTTAGATTAAAAAAATTTGGTACAGGTCTAGGTCTTTCAGGACGGAAAAATACTCGCTGCGCTTTTTCTTATAACCCAGCAACTTTTTCTTAAAAGCTGATTTTAACTTCAATATTTATCTCAGTTTGGGTATTGTAACGTTTTTTAGTATACACAGTTTCGGAATTTTACAATACTTACTATCTAAATATATTTATTATGTTTTCTCAGCCATTAACAACTATTTTCCTCAAAAATATACCTTCAAGCTTAATTTTGTGATGATTGGGAATAATTTATAGTGACAATGATCCATGCCTCAAAAAATGAGGTATAATAGTAAATCTGTGTTTGTGTTGTCTCGCTGGAATTTAAACAAACAATCCTTCCAGCTTTGGGGAATGCCCCTGAAAAGCTGCAAAAAAAACACTCACCAAGGGCAAATTTAACCCTCAACTTGTGGTATACTGTGTTGACCAAGGTCAAACAGCAACACCTACAGGTGAAGACTCATTCCCCTGCTGTCTCAATTATTTCTGTGTTAATGTCAAAGTCCTATCACATATTTTTGCCACTCCTGATGAAGTCCACTCTTGAGATGTTTTGTCACCTCAAAATAGAGGCTACTGTATGGTTGACGGGGTGGATGGCGCAAAGGCATCCGGGCTTCTTGAGGTGTACGACAGCCTTTTTTGACGTTGCAGCGTACACAGGCAGTAACGATGTTTTCCCAGGTGTCACCTCCTCCACGCGATCGCGGCATTACATGATCTAGGGTCAACTCATCACCTGTGTAGCCACAGTATTGACAAGTATGCCCATCTCGATGCAATATATTTCGGCGCGTCAGAGGAATTTCTTTATAGGGAACACGCACGTAATGACGCAACCGGATTACGGTTGGCAGAGGAAAATCCGAGTAGAGGAATTTGCCGTTGTGTTCTACGTGTTCTGCCTTGCCTTTTATCAACAAAACTATGGCACGTCGCCAACTCGTGATGTTGAGCGGTTCGTAGGAGGCGTTTAGGACTAAAACCTTCCCCATTGATATTAGCTCAAGGTATTAGTTTTAGATATTTTAACACAAATATACCTTTCTGGGGAGATGAGAATAATTTATACTTCCTTAATAATTTGGTTGCAGGTGATTGGGGACTGGGGACTGGTGACTGGGGATACAATGAAAGGATTTTGGATTTTGGATTGTTTTTGTCAATTCCAATCTAAAATCTAAAATCTAAAATCTAAAATCTAAAATTATTCTGACTCCTGACTACTTGTACAAACTCCCGGATCAACGGTACACTTTGCTGATTAAATTGATATGGCTTTAAGGGGCAAAAATTAGCACAGTCGGAGCGTCTGGAAGCTTTGCAGTGGTGTGATAGGAGTGAAGAGGAATGTTTAGTAGCAAACAAACCCCTAGTTTTGCTGATAGTCAGGAGTGCAATACTTACGCTTGGTTTTCTCAACGTGCTTGGGTGGAAATTGATTTAGGGGCGTTGTCCGATAATGTCAAGCAATTAGTAAGATTTTTATCACCACGTACACAGTTAATGGCAGTGGTAAAAGCTGATGCCTATGGACATGGGGCGGTAACCGTTGCTAAAACTGTGTTAGAAGCGGGTGCGAGTTGGTTGGGGGTAGCGACAGTTCCCGAAGGGATTCAATTACGGGAAGGTGGAATAAAAGCACCGATTTTAATTTTAGGAGCAACCAATACAGCAGAACAAATTCATGCGATCGCTCATTGGAAACTGCAACCTACACTTTGCAGCCCTAAACAAGCTTTAATATTTTCCAACACATTAGAAGCAATTAAATATAATTCTCCCTTACCTGTACACATCAAATTAGATACAGGAATGTCGAGATTAGGTACTGATTGGCAGCAAGCAGGTGATTTTGTGCAATTAGTACAAAGATTACCACATCTAAATATTGACAGTATTTATTCTCACCTAGCTACAGCAGATAGTCCTGATCCGGCGATCATGGAAGAACAGCATAGACGATTTGAGGAAGCGATCGCCCAAATCAAAGCCAGAGGTATCACAATTCCCAGTTTGCACTTAGCCAATTCAGCCGCTACCCTGGCAGATCCGAGATTACATTATGATATGGTGCGTGCAGGTTTAGCCATTTATGGACTTTATCCTGCTCCCCACCTGCAAAATCAAATCAAACTGCGACCGGTTTTACAACTCAAAGCCAGAATTACCCATGTAAAAACAATTGCTGCGGGAACTGGTGTGAGCTATGGTCATAAGTTTATCGCACCCAGAGAAATGCGGATTGCAGTAGTGGGTATTGGTTATGCGGATGGAGTTCCCCGCAGTCTTTCCCAACAAATGCAAGTTTTACTGCGTGGCCAGCGTTTGCAGCAAATTGGCGCGATTACAATGGATCAACTCATGATAGATGTCAGTTCCATACCCGATGTCCAGGAAGGGGAAATAGTCTCCTTATTGGGAGAACAAGGAAGAGAAAAAATCACAGCTGATGATTGGGCAAATCAATTAAATACCATTTCGTGGGAAATTCTTTGCGGCTTCAAGCATCGTCTACCCCGTGTTGCTGTGATGTAGGGGACTGGGGACTGGGGACTGGGGACTGGGGACTGGGGACTGGGTAATCAATTTTATGTTTCCCAATCACCAATCACCAATTCCCTCTTGCCATTACTAATTTGTTATGCTATTATAGTATCCTGATGCGGATGTGGCGGAATTGGCAGACGCGCTAGATTTAGGTTCTAGTACCGCAAGGTGTGAAGGTTCAAGTCCTTTCATCCGCATTTTAAAAAAATTGATCATAAAAAACTTCTGTTGGCGCTGATATCGAAGTTGAAAAATCAGCATGATTAAAATAATGGCTTGGATTCAGCAGAGTGTAAACAACAAGAAAGCTGGGTAAAACTTGTATTTGCTGATAAATACAGAGAGATTGGTTGAGTATACCGTGAACAGCAAGCTAAAAAGCTATTTGCGGTAAATTACAGTATTTAATAAAGTTAATAATTTTTTATAATTTGATTGTGAATATGTTTGGCGTGATTCACCCAAAATATTTGATTATCGCAGTATCTGTCAGTAAGTGATGGAAAACTTACAAATTGACTAAGATTTGATAATCTTTAAATACAGCAGGAGTCAGGAGTAAAACTCTCTTTCTGTTTATGTTTCACTTTTGATTCTGTACCTGATTGATCTGCAATCTGCTGTAACTCTGTTATTTTTGAGAGTTCATACAAAATAAAACATCTGGCTTTGTATTTATGACTACTAAATCTTTGATGTTTTATACTTGGTTTCAATTGTGATGTATCTGCTATGCAAATTCAAATCACAAGTCTTTAATTTAGCTAAAGCAAAATGATGACAACTCCTCTAGGTAGCTACAGGTTGTTTAACAAACTACATCCCCTGTCTTTGTTGGCACAGTTAAGCACAAAAAAAATAACAGGTTGTTTAAGTGTATTTACTGGATTAGTTTCTTGGTCAATTTATTTAGAAGAAGGTAAATTAACTTACGCTACTTATTCAGATAAACTATTTGAACGTCTGGAGAGTCACTTACAACGTTTAAATCAGGAAATTCCTACTTTTAACAATGTAACTTATGAACAGATGGGTTTGATATATCAGTATGGCAATAACCGTCAATTGATACCAAACGCTGACTATCATGCGATTTGCTGGCTAGTAAATGAAAATTATATTACCCATCAACAAGCAGGGATGTTAATAGAAGAACTGTCCAAAGAAGTGCTAGAGTCTTTTATTTCTTTAAGAGAAGGTAACTATAAACTTAATCCTGATAATTCCTTAAATGAACTACCAAAATACTGTCATCTGGATTTGCAATTAATAGTAGAACAGTGTCAAAAACAGTTACGTTATCGTCAACAAATTCAGTCAAAAAAATTATCTAATAGCAGTTTAACAAAACAAACAACATCTGCACCAAAAACAGAAGATGAATTAGAGGATAAATCAGCAAAATTCGCCACTGTTGAAAGGAATTTTCATAACAATTTGCCATCTGTTTTGAGTGAGCAATTATATACAATTGCCTGTATTGATGATAGCCAAGCAGTGCTGAATTCTATTAGACATTTTTTAGATGAAAAAACATTTTCTGTTGTCATGATTAATGATCCAATTAAAGCTTTAATGCAAATCATTAGAAGCAAACCAGACTTAATTTTACTAGATGTAGAAATGCCTAATTTAGATGGTTATGAACTATGTTCATTATTACGGAAGCATTCAGCATTTAAAAATACACCCATTATTATGGTTACTGGTAGAACCGGATTTGTGGATAAAGCGAAGGCGAAAATTGTCAGGTCATCTGGCTATTTAACTAAGCCTTTTACAAGATCAGATTTGCTGAAAATGGTATCTAAATACATTGGTTAATTTAATACTTTTCGTAAGTATTGAGCTATCAGTAATCAGCCAATGGCTACGCCACACTTGACTAAAAGCTTTCACCCTAAGAATGAGAATTTGTGAATGGGGAAAGTCTTTACAGAAGTCAGAAGAATATTGAAATTCTTATTATTCATAATGCATAATATCTTTCAATATTGAACCTGATAGAACTTTTCAAGTTCAGTAATTACGCAAAACAGAACGAAAGTAGGGGTAATTCATGAATTAACCCTACTCAAGAATCAGGTTTTTAGTTTAATATTGCGTAAGTCATAAATTTTTGAGAATTTTGCCAACAAATATTTGAATTACAGTCATGAGCAATTCTAAACAAACCGTGTATTATCAAACTATTCAAAACTCTTTGGGAGATAGCTATCTTCAATTTCAAATCAATCAACAAACTACAGCTGTATTATCCGTCGCTCACACCCAAGAAGCAATTATTGTACCTATTGAAGCTGTAACATCTATGCCTAATATGCCAGCCTGTATATTAGGATTGATGAATTGGCGTAGTCGGGTAATTTGGGTAATTGATTTGCCAAAAATGTTTAATTTAGAAGGTTTAGATCATCGCCTGAGAAAGTATAATATTATCGTGACCAAAGTGGAATCAAAGCTTTTAGGTTTAGTTGTGCAAGAAATTAAAGGTACGACTAAATTGATGGCTGATGATATTCATTCTCCTGTGGGACAAGTGGCGGCTAGTTTAGTGCCTTATTTATGTGGCTGCGTGGAACAAAAAGAAGAAATATTGTTGGTATTAGATGCACATAATATTGTAAATTATTCTCATGGGGGCAGTGATTAGTTAATCAAGCTCAGAAAAATCATTTTTTGTTGTTATTATTACATAGAGTCAGGGGTATTAATTTAGGGGTATTCATTTATGTTTCATAAAACTGACACTGCTCAGACTGGTGATCCCAATAAAAAAGCATCTATTAAGACATTATCGCCCATGACAGATAAGAGAAAAGAAGTTAAAGAAGTTGTTGAACAGGAACATATAACAACTACTCATAAGTATTTTGGGAAAAATATAATTAATAAATATTTACAGCAAGTGAAATTAAGAGCAAAAGCATTAATTTTTTCCATTGCTATCGGTACCTTACCGGTATTGGGAATTGGCATAATTGCTTATAGCTTTGGTAGCAATGTGATTAGTAAGCAAATTATCAAAACTCAAGAAAATAAATTAATTAGTTTAGGTGATATTATTAATCTGTTTCTGTTGGCAAGATATGGAGATATTCAAATTCTCTCAACTTTGCCATTTTTGACTAATGCTGAAGTTAGTAAAAGTACCACTCTTGCCGAAAAACAAACAGTATTAAATCGGTTCATTACAGCTTATCAAGGTTATGATCATCTGGCGGTTTTTGACTTGAATGGAAGAGTGATTATTCAATCTCAAGGTGCAACCAGTAGTCAAGAACAAAACCTGAAATATTTTCAAGATGTTATACAAAAGAATGCTCCTGTTATTAGTCAACCAGAAAGATTACAAAATAATGTAGTAGTGATTTATATTGCTGCTCCTGTGAAAGATGTAGCTACAGGAAAAGTGATTGCTGTAGTGAGAACACGCATATCCATGCAAGGGTTAATAGAAGCAATAAAAGATCAGGTAGATAATAACAAAGATTATTATTTAGTTGATCATGAGGGGAAATTTTTTCTCAGTCTTCAGAGGGAGTTATTAGGTCAAAAAGCTACAGTAATATATCCTGGTTTAGCTGACTTGCTGAACAGTGAAAATGTCGAAAATTCTACAGGAGTGAGAACCATTCATCAAACGCCACAATTGGTTAGTTATGCACCGCTAAAAAAATTAGAAGGTTTACCGGATCTCAAGTGGCAATTAATTCTGGCTGAAAATGCTGGAATTGCTTTTGGACCGCAAAGACAATTTCTCAAGCTGATTGTTAATATCACAACATTAATAGCATTAGTGATGACATTGCTGGTTGCTTGGTTAGCAAAGAGTATCATCAAGCAAAATTCGGCTGAATTAGTAGCAGTAGAAAACCTCACTAATAAAATTGAGAATCCTCTGGAAGATCAGAAAATTGCCGAATTACCTGAAGAATTACCTGCTGATGGTAAAGATTATATTCAGGTGAATCAAGAATCTATCAAAGAATCTATATCTGAGGAACAAAAGCAGCAACAAGATACTCTGCATTTACAACTTTTGCAATTAATTAGTCAGGTTAAAAATGCGACTAGAGGTGATTTCAAAGTACAGGCGAAGGTGCAAGATGGGGAAATTGGTACTATTGCTAATGTGTTCAATTCTATTTTAGAAAGCCTCCGAGATATTGTTACCCAAGTCAAACAGAATGCGAGTGAAATTAATAGAGATATTGGCTCAAATCAAGACTATATTAAATACTTAGCAGAATCAGCAACTACACAAATTGAAGAAATAAACCGCACCTTAGTAACAGTTGAGCAAATGACCAAATCTATCCAAGCTTTAGCAGATGGCGCTCAAGAAATTACTGCTATTGCTAATCATGCTAACCACAATGCTAACAAAAGTGGAAAAGCAATGGATTTGACAGTAGAAAATATTTTATCTTTGCAAGAAACCGTGGGCGAAACTGCCAAAAAAGTTAGGCATTTGGGAGAATCTTCTCAACAAATTTCTCGTGTGGTGTCTTTAATTAACCAAATTGCGATTCAAACTAATTTGTTGGCGATTAATGCCGGTATTGAAGCGGCACGTGCAGGAGAAGAAGGTCAAGGTTTTGCTGTTGTTGCGGAAGAGGTAGGGGAATTAGCAACACGCAGTGCGGCTGCTACTCAAGAAATTGAGCAAATTGTCGAGCAAATTAAACGAGATACAGATGAAGTTGTGAAAGCTATGGAGGTGGGGACAAATCAGGTGATTCAAAGTACGCAAATTGCCGCAGATGCGAAGCAGAGTTTAAGCGAAATTGTAGATATTTCCCAACAAATAGATGCTTTTGTTAAGTCAATTGCTACTGCTTCAGTTTCTCAGGTA
Source organism: Sphaerospermopsis kisseleviana CS-549 (assembly GCF_028329225.1). NCBI lineage: Bacteria > Bacillati > Cyanobacteriota > Cyanophyceae > Nostocales > Aphanizomenonaceae > Sphaerospermopsis > Sphaerospermopsis kisseleviana. The sequence goes on from NZ_JAQMTI010000278.1 coordinate 36,098, forward strand.
GAAACATCACAGGTGATTAACCAATTAATGAAAAATGTGCTGGCTATTTCACAAAGCAATAGCGAGTCTTGCCGACACATTTCTACATCTTTACAAAAAACTGCGGAGATTTCCCAGCAATTAGAACAAAAGGTTGAGACTTTTAAAGTCAATTAATTTAAAAAATAAATAAGGAAAAATAATCTATGACTACAGATAAAGAACTAGAAATTCAAATGCAGTTTTTGGAGGAAGCAACTGATTATTTGAATACCTTAGAAAGTATCGTACTGGAAATAGATACAAGTAAACATCTAGATGTAGATAAGATTAATGCTGCTATGCGAGCTGCCCATTCTATTAAAGGTGGTGCGGCGATGATGAGTTTTAAAGTTTTGAGTAATTTGGCTCATCGTTTGGAAGATTCTTTTAAGGTTTTAAAAACTCGGAAAAAATCTTTAAAAATTGATACTCATTTACAGAGTTTATTGTTATCTGGAGTTGATTGGTTACGGCAAATTGTAGAATTATTATCAGATAGAAAATCTCTAGATGATAAATGGTTAAGAACTTTTTGTTATCCGATTTTTGATGAACTGCATGAGCGTTTGGGTGATCCTTCTCCAGAGGATATTACTACCATGCTCTCACCAGAAGATGGTCAAGAAATTATTCCTTTGCTGTTTGAAACGGAAGTAGAAGAATGTCTGCAAACTTTAGAACAAACTTTAGAATCTTTATCAGCAAATAGTTCTACAAATGATTTATATTCACAAGTAGAAGTGATGGCTACAGAGTTTGGTGGTTTGGGTGAAATGTTGGAGTTACCTGCTTTTACTCAGCTTTGTGATTCAGTGCGTGAACATTTAGCAAATCATCCCGATCGCTGTGTGGAAATTGCTCAGTTAGCATTGCAAGCATGGAGGCGATCGCAAGCTTTAGTATTAACAAATCAACGGGATAGAATACCAGCAAATATTGAGCTAGGTGAGTTAGGGGAAGTAGTTGTTAATCCTATTCCCCCACAGGTTAATACTAGCAATATCCCTACAGAAAATCAAGAGAATACCTTAGTAGCAGAATTAGTAGCAGAAGTAGTAATTCCTGATTTTGCAGATTTAGAAATAGAATTACCCCCAGAAATCAATGCTGTCGAGTTTCCTGATCCAAATGTAGCATTTACTCAAGAAAATACATCCTTAGACTATAAACATATTGAACGCAAAAGCGAAATCATTGGAGTTACTAAAGATAAAGAAATTCATGAAAATACAGTTAGAGTTCCTAGTAAACAATTAGAAGAAATTAATGATTTATTTGGGGAAATTATCATACAGCGTAATGGTTTAAATTCCCAATTAGAAAGATTACGTAAATTGGTTTTAGGACTAGGCCAACGAGTGCAAACTTTGCATCAAGAAAATCAACAAGTGCGTGCAGTTTATGAAAAAATCATTAGCGAAGATGTAAATTCTGGAGTATCAACATCAGCAGAGACGATGAGAGAAACAGAAACATTAAATCGCTATCAAAAATTAAACTTGCTTTCTCAGGATGTGATGGAAACTATTGTTCAGGTAGCAGAAGTTGCCAGTGATATTCAACTCAGTATTGATGATACAGATCAAATTGCTCGGAAGTTGAATAAAACATCTAAGCAAGTCCAGAGAAAATTAACGCAAGTGCGAATGCGTCCTTTATCTGATTTAGTTGAACGTTTTCCCAGAGCAATTAGAGATTTAAATGTTGAATATGGTAAAAATGTTCAATTAAAAATTGAAGGGGGGAAAACTTTAATTGAACGTAGTATTTTAGAAGCTTTGAATGAACCTTTAATGCACTTATTACGTAATGCTTTTGATCATGGAATTGAAGATCCTGCTACCCGTCGGAGTTTAGGAAAACCAGAACAAGGATTGATAGAAATTAAAGGATTTCATCGCAGCGATCGGACAATTATTACTATCAGTGATGATGGTAGAGGTATTTCTATAGAAAAAATTCGTCAACGTGCTGTAGCTATGGGTTTGGATACCACATTAATAGCTACTGCGAGTGAAGATGAACTATTATCACTAATTTTTGAACCTGGTTTTACCACTTCTGAAAAAGTGACAGCTTTATCTGGCCGTGGTGTGGGAATGGATGTAGTTCGCAATAACTTACAATCAGTTCGGGGTGATATTCAAGTTGATACACAAGCAAGAATTGGTACAACTTTTACTTTATCAGTGCCATTTACTCTTTCAGTTGCAAGAGTTTTATTAGTAGAAAGCGATACTGCCACCAGTCCACATCATCGCATGGTTTTAGCATTTCCTACAGATGTAGTTGCGGAAATCTTTTTATTAGATAATAAGCAAGTTTTTTCAATGGATGGTGGAGAATTTCTCAAATGGCAAGATACCATGTTACCTTTAATGCGTTTGGGTAATTATTTTGAATTTAATTGTTCTCACTATCATCATTTAGAAATAGAAAGTCCAACGGGAATAAATGCTAGTAGTGTGTTAATTATCAAACATGATCATCAACCAATAGCTGTACAAATAGATCGTTGTTGGGGTGAACAAGAAGTAGCAATTCGTCAAGTGGAAGGAAATATACCTTTACCTGATGGTTTTAGTAACTGTACAATGCTTGGTGATGGTCGAGTAGTACCATTAGTAAATACTAATGAATTAGTATCTTGGGTAACAAACAATCAACGTCCTCATAAAACTAATCAATTACCTACCACTAAATTAAAAACAGCTTTTCTCAAACCACAAAAACCGAAACCCATAGCTAGACCTACTCATCAAAAAGGCATGATTTTAATTGTCGATGACTCCATTAATGTACGACGTTATTTAGCCTTAACTTTGGAAAAAGGAGGGTATCAGGTTGAACAAGCTAAAGATGGTCAAGATGCTTGGGAAAAGTTAGAAAGTGGGTTAAAAGTGCAAGCAGTAATTTGTGATATTGAAATGCCCCGTCTTGATGGTTATAGCTTTTTAGAACGGGTAAAATCTCATGTTGATTTAAAAAGTATTCCCGTTGCCATGTTGACTTCTCGTAGTAGTAATAAACATCGTCAACTAGCAATGCAGTTAGGAGCGCGGGCGTATTTTTCTAAACCTTATAATGAACAAGATTTATTGAGAACATTAGAAGATATGATTTTTAGAATGACAGAAACAGATAATAATTGAAAGCTACCGGACTTTTTAAAGAAGTCCGGTATCTGAGTATTAGGATTCAATATTAAAGAGGTTATTCAGTTTTGGGTTTATCTTAAGAACCTGTTTATTCGTTAGTTCCTTCAGCGGAGACTTCTTCTTTCTTCTTCTCCTGTTGTTGTTCTGCTTGTTGAACTTGTTGCAGGTGAATATTATTTACTTGGTTAATAAATAATTCGACTGCTTGACTTACTCTTTGTTGTTGTTCTGCTTCTCCAGAAACATCATAACAACGGTAAGCTGGTGTAATTCCCAAGACAAATTTTTCTTGTTCTGCTTCTAACAATTCAACAGTTGCGTTAGCTGCAACCCAATTTTTTTGAAATGGGAAAGAGGTGACAATACTAGCGACAATGGAAGCTACGGCCGGACAAATGACTGGTAGCCATTTCAGCCAAGGTTGTCCGCTTTCTAACTTATCCACCAATACTAAAATTGGGGTGACACCAGACAAAATTACAGTAGAAATTTGCAGGATATAGTAAAGATTTCTTGCTAAATTTCTAGTGCTTTTGTAATCATCAATCAAATCTTGGCAATACTCTAAAGCTTTGGCTCTGGCAGGAACTATGGTATTGTTTTCCAAGGAATTACTATTCTGTAATAAAGAGGTGTATAGTTCAGCTTTTTTTGCTAGTTCTGCTTTTTGAGCTTCTTTTCTAGCATTATTAACTGAGTTTCTGTTGAGGAGAAACAAAAAAATTGCAATAGCTAAAGCTCCAACTCCAGCTAGTACATACTGTTGATTACTAGAATCGAAATAAATGATGAAAGCCGCACTGATAAAAACAGCTGCTAATAGATAATCAATCAGCTTTAAGAACAAGAGCATTTTTTCACCTGGCGAAGAAAATGGATGGAATGTATAAGTATTTTCTAACTCAATTAAAAATTGAGTGAAAAGCCTGAAAATAGGTCATTTTGCAAACAATTAATTATCTTACACCAAAGTAGCATTAAATACAAGGTTGTCATACGGCTAGTTAACAAAAATAAAAATATTTTGATGAAAAATTTAAAGTTTTGTAAAATCCATACATTTGATTTATACCTTTGTAAGTATTCAGCAATCTTCCATCGGTTTTCATCAACAAGAGGTTGAAAAAACAAATTAAAATATTCATGAAGTAATTGCACATATTTTTAAACTGTGAGAAAGAAAACCATTAATATCATGGTGATAGTCAGAGCAAAAATTAAAGCATATTCAAATCTACGACTAAAAAATCCGATAATAGTGATTAATCCTACTAATAAAATGGCAATACCAATATATTGTTCTTTTTGCAAATTTTTAGCGATTAATGAATCATCAGATCCGGAAGGAGTTTCTTCAATATTATTAGTTTTTCGTGTTGAGTATTGATATGAATTTATCTCATGCAGAGACGCAGAGACGCAGAAAGTATGAATTGTTAAAATTTGCTGTTTTGTAATTTTCATAAATCCTGTATTCTTGCCAGATATAGATGATAGAGAAAAAATGTAAATATTTAGACTAATTGCCTTATAATGTTTGGGTATTATTAGGTGACAGTAAAACCGCTTATTTATAATAGTGAAGAAGAATTTACCATTGGCGGCAGCAAAATTATACACAGTTGGTAGGGGTATATTAAAAATTGAAAATTGATCTTCTCAAAATATTTCCTCGTTCCCAGTCTCAGACTGGGAATGCTATCAAGAGTCTCTGACTCTTTTGTAACATTTTCGTGATATTGATCAAGGTAGAGCCTTGAGAATTCATTCCCATACAGAGTATGGGAACGAGAAATGAGAAAGAAAAAAATTACTCAATCAATTTTTTATCTATCATTAGTTATATTTCCATCAGCAACATCACTACTAAAAATTGCCTAAAATTTCCCTCCCAGTATGAGATATAAACCATAGTATATATCGCTAGAAGTCAGTCATCAGCAAGAGGAAAAATAGTCAAATTACGTCTAATGTTGTGAATAGATATTCAAAAAAATGGACATAGAATATGCCTCTTTACAAACTAGAAGAATTTGATCCAAACTATAGAGAAACCTTTGGCGGAGATGATATTAAAACCTTGAATCTCTATACCGAAGGAGGAACAGAAGTAGGTGCAGTTGCTGATGCTTTAGTCGATGAAAATGGCAGGTTTAGATATTTAGTAATTGATACAAGTTTAGATACTGTTGGCAAGAAAATATTACTACCCATTGGACTAGCTCGCATCAATTATCCCGCTGGGCGTGTCTATGTCGATGGACTGAGCAAACAGCAAGTAGAACACTTACCAGAGTACCGGGAAAACATCATTGTTGATCAATCATTTGAAGAATTGGTACGCTCTATCTATCGTTCTCACCTTGGTACCATAACTTATGAACTGGAAACTTACAACTACGAACAAGAACCAACTTTATATGGTTTAAATGAGCAATATCATCAAACTCTCAGACTTTATGAAGAACGTCTAATTGCTAACAAACATCGGGTGAAAACAGGAGAAGTAGCAGTTGGTAAACACATTGAAACTGAAACTGCACGGGTGACAGTACCTATTGAAAAAGAACGAGTTGTTATTGATAGAGTTCAAACACCAGAGATAGGTACAATAGTAGACCCCAACGAAATTAAATTTCAAGCAGGGGAAGTAGTACATATAGATGTTTATCAAGAAACTCCAGAAATTCATAAAGAAGCATTTGTTCGTGAAGAAGTGCGAGTCAGAAAAGTAGTAGATCGGGATATTGTGGAAGCAGAAGACACGATTCGCCGGGAAGAATTAGATGTAAATACTTCCGGTGAATTAAATATCAATGAAAATCGTGCATAAATTCATGAATCAGGAATCGGGAGATAGTAGGGGTTTAGATCCCCGACTTCTTCAAGAAGTCCAGGATCTGGGTATTGGGTATTTTTCATTTCCACCAAATATCTGACTTTTGATAATTAGATTTTCTGGCGATTCATTCGTGAGAAAGATGGAAATATCAGCATCAATTAATATTCTTGAAGGTAAGAAATTCAGAAACACTATTAACCGTTGAGGAAAAATATAATGGTTCTTTACAAATTAGAAGATTTTGACCCTCAGTACCGCACTACTTTTGAAGACAAAGACATTAAGGGATTAGGAGTATATACAGAAAGAAATGATGAAAAAATCGGTACAGTCCATGATGCGTTAGTTGATGAAAATGGACATTTTCGCTATTTAGTAGTTGACTTAGGCTTCTGGATTTTTGGTAAAAAAGTTTTACTACCTATTGGTCGTACTCGCATCGACTATAATAATGATCGCGTTTATGCTCTTGGTTTAACAAAAGAACAGGCAGAAGATTTACCTGAATTTAACGAACGTTTAGCAGGAGATTACGACTATGAAGAACGGGTGCGTGGTGTATATCGTAAACCCGACTATCGTACCACACCGTTAGAAACATCAGGTTCAGTAGAATCACCAACGCCCGTAGATTCCAGAGAAGTAGCAACAACCTCCACAACCAGAACTACACCAACTTACACCCGTGATACTTACCGCTACGAAAATGAACCGGAGTTATTTGGATTAAATGAGCAAGATCATCAAACTCTAAAACTGTATCAAGAACGGCTTATTGCTAATAAACATCGCCGCAAAGTGGGGGATGTAACTGTTGGTAAGCACGTAGAAACTGAAACTGCACGAGTATCAGTACCCGTTGAAAGAGAACACGTTGTTATTGAGCGTGTCACCCCTGAAAATGCTGGTAGAACAGTTTCTTCCCGTGAAGCTGACTTCCATGAAGGTGAAGTTGCTCGCATGGAAATCCACGAAGAAATCCCGGAAGTTAGAAAAGAGGCTTTTGTGCGGGAAGAAGTGAGAGTGAAAAAAGTCGTTGAGCAAGATACTGTGGAAACTCAAGACACAGTTCGTCGGGAAGAGTTAGATGTGAATGCTCCTAATCTCCCGATTGAAGAACGATAATTAGTAAGTATTCAGGAGTCAGGATTTAGGATTCAGGATTCAGGAGTTAGAATAATTGTAAAATCAGGAATCAAGAGATTCAAGATTTTATCAAATACATCAAGATAATCAAAGTCTTAATTTATTCTGGATCTGGATTTTGAATTTTGAATCCTTCTATCTTAACTATTGAAATAATATTGATTGTATTTAATGAACCACGTTATGCAAAGCATTTCCCGAAGGGTAGACACGAAGGACACAAAGGAAGAAAAGATTATCCCTCTCTTGGAAGAAAGGTTGTTTGTTGATCATAATAAACAAAAGGTAGGAGAGGTGATTGTTCGTAAGGAAATCGAAACTGAGATGATCCAAGTTCCTGTGAGACGGGAAAAATTAATTGTTGAACAAGTTAGTCCACAACACCAACAATTAGCAGAAATTGATTTAAGTCACGGGGAGATTCCTGGTCTTGAGTTAATAAATAAGGAAATATCAAAAGATTCTAGTTTGGATAGAGGTTTAACGGTGAGTGGAGAGTTTATTTCCCCAAAAATTGCTAGTTTGCTTTTAAATGCGATCGCTCAAGAAAAAGATCATGGTTGTCAACAAGTCAAAATCACAATTTCTGTAGAAAATCAATCCCAACAGCAAAAGTATCAAGAATGGTTTAACCGTTGTTCTCATTCTTCTCATATTTAATTTTATGGTGGGTATTACCCACCTTTTTAATTAATTAATTAACTAATTAACTAATTAATTAATAATTAAAAATATCAATCAATTATCAATTATCAATTATCAATTAATTGGTGTATATCTTTGACGATTATAGATTGCAAAAGCTAAAACTACAAACGTGAATATTCCTGCTAAATATAAAGGATAGCCATAAGTTAACGGCTGAGATTGCTGTACAATCATTCCCGCAATTACAGGACCAATACCATTAGAAATACTTAAATAAGAAGCATTCAATCCTAATGCAGTTCCCTGATCTTCTGGTTTAGCATTGAGAGAAATTAATGTGCTAATCATCGGTTGCACCAGAGAATTGAAGATTGAAAATAATATACCAACTACGACAAAATAATTAATATTAGCCCAAATTGGCATCAAGAAAAATGACAAACTGCGGAAAAACAAACCTAAAAATAATATTTTGACGACATCAAATTTTTCTTTTAGTATAGAAATTCCCCAAGTTTGCATAATCACGCCTAGCGTACCAAAAGTTAAAAATAAAAGAGTCAATGATTGACTATTTTGATTTAGCACTTTAATAAAGTAAGGTTGAAAAGCATAAGTAAACATTGTAAAAGTTGTACCAATCAGAAAGTTAATTAATAGTAAAATGCCCACTCCTGGCATTACTAAACCTTTAATTAAATTTCCTAAACCTAAATCAAAAATGTTTTTAGGTTTTTGAGATTGTTTTTGCAGAGTTTCTGGTAAAAATAAAGCTGTTATTAATAAAGCGATAAACGCCACTGCACCAGAAGCTAAAAACGCAGTCCCTAAAGAAATCTGCTGTGCCAACAAACTGATAGCAGGTCCTAAAACAAACCCTAATCCCATCGCCGCCCCATAAATACCAAAAGCTTGGGCGCGATTTTTTGGACTGGTAATATCAGAAATCACAGCTTGAGCAACAGAAACATTACCACCTGTAATACCATCTAAAAATCTGGCAAAAAATAGCAACCAGGCTACTGTCGCATTGCCAGCTATAAAGTTAGCAATTACAGTACCTGCTAAACTGATAATTAATAAAGGCTTACGTCCAAATCTATCAGATAATTTACCAATTACTGGAGTTGCGAAAAACTGAGATATTGAGTAAATAGAAAATAATAAACTGGTGTGAAAATCACTCAGTTCAAATTGTTTACCATAGAGGTAAATAATAGGAATTAAAATTGTCAAACTGAGGGAATTAACAAAGACAATTAAAGCAGTGATCCAAAAATGACGATTCATAAATAAGTAAGAATTCAGGAGTCAGGAGTCGTAGGGGCGAAGCATTCGGAAAATAACCTGGAACAAAAATTGATAATTGTTCGCCCGAATGCTTCGCCCTTACAGGAGTCAGGAGTCAGGGGTCAGGAGTCAGGAGGCAGAAGGCAGTAGGCAGAAGGTAGGAGATAGATATTTTTGCCCAGTCACCAGTCCCCAGTCCCCAGTCACCTTAAAACCGCCCATCCTCAAGAGACAGGCGGTTATTTAATGTTGCTTATTAAACAGAAAAACGTATCAGGTTGTCATTACAATGAAGAACCGATTCCAGCGTAGGCTCCATAAAAGAAAATACCTACAACAGTAATTACACCCAACCCTGCGATTGTAGCCACAACCCACAGGGGAATTCTCCCACTTCCAGACATGGTTTTCTCCTCCCTTAACAACAAATCAACAGAAAGTTAATAATGATGACGATTCCAGTTAGTTAAAGAAGTAACTGGAGAACAAAATACCGAGAACGAAAATTAATAACAGTCCCAGGTACAAAGAAGTACGGTTTAGTTCAACCGGTTGTTGATTAGGATTAGGCGTTCTTTCCATGATTTGCTCCTAACGTTGAATAAACTGCATTGCTGCGATCGCACCTAAAAAGAAGACAGTAGGTACGCCTAAAGTGTGAACCGCCAGCCATCTGACAGTAAAAATAGGATAAGTAACAGGTTGATTGACGTTATTGCCGGTAGCCATGATCTCAAATTACTTTTGGATAAATGTTTCTACTTGTTTCTTAGCTTCGTAACGGTTGCTAACGATGGGTACTTCTTGACGTACTTGAGTGAAATACTCGTTAGGACGGGGTGTACCAAAAACATCGTAAGCCAGACCGGTGCTGACAAATAACCAACCAGCAATAAATAAAGCTGGGATGGTGATGCTGTGAATTACCCAGTAACGAATACTGGTAACAATGTCCGAAAATGGACGCTCTCCAGTGGTACCTGACATTTAACTACCTTCGCAAAAACTACTATTGAGTCTATTATCCTACAAAGTTTAGAAACAGTTACAAGTTGCAACTTTCTTCTCAGAAAAGGTTATCACCTAAGCGGCCTCAGCTTGATTGGCTGTTTCTGCATTGGTGGGGTTATATTTGAGCAAAACGCCGTGATCACCGATGATAAAACCTTGATCGGGGCTAAAAAATACAATTTTGTACAGATTAGCAGCGACTTCTTCCACATCACGGTCTTTTTCCCAAGTTTGGCCACCGTCGGTACTGCGTAGCAAGTTACCGCTACCACCACCAATCCAAATTTCATCAGGTGTGCGATAGGCTAAATCTAATAAACCCCAGCTAGTTGATAACTCTGGATATTCTACATCTAACCATTCATCTGATTTAGCTGGATCACTAAATTGCACTTGACCACCTCTTGCTAATAACCACAACTGGCCGTTATCAGCAAAACCCATATTTTCTAAACGACGGGAACTATTACGGTTATGGGGTTCCCAAGCTGCCATTCCTGGTTCCCAAACAGAGTAAAAACTACCTTTCGCAGAAACAGCAATATATTTACCATCGGGCGATCGCTCTAAGTTCCGCACCACACCCACAGCAGTTTCTACCTGTGCTTTCCAGTTTAGACCACCATCGGTAGTTTTATAAATCGCGCCCACATCAGTGGCCATTTCGGCTGTACCTTTACCCAGTGCAGTCACCAAAATGGGACTACCGGGTAATTTTTGACTCAAAGGTAAGCTAGACCAAGATTTCCCACCATCACTGGTATGCAGCAACAAAGAAGGTTCACCCACGATCCAACCTTCTTGACCGGCAAAACTTACTGAGTCAAAACGGGATCTTGGCTCATCTACAGCCAGTTCTAAACGTTGCCAAGTTCTACCACCATCTTTAGTTTCCAACAGAGTGGCATTACTGCCTACTAAATAACCATGATTGGGGTCATCAGTAAAAGCAATATCAAACAGTTTTTCCTCGGTTGGTACACTGATAACTTCCCAAGGATTAAAAGTTGTAGAGGGAACTTTGCTACAACCTATACAAGCTAAGACTACTATTAACGCGGCAAATATACCTTGCCACCTTTTGAAAATTGATTGCATCAGTATTTTTTAGTGTTTGTGTGAATCAAGGGAACAGGAGTCAGGAGTTAGGAGTCAGGAGTTAGGAGTCAGGAGGTAGGAGGCAGGAGTTTTTTATTTTGGATTTTGGATTGTTTTTGTTAACTCCAATCTAAAATCTGGGGTCTAAAATCTAAAATTTTCTTCCCCATTCACCAGTCACCAGTCACCAATCACCAATCACCAGTCCCCAATCACCAGTCCCCAAAAGGGATATTATTGTAGTCCGTAAAGACTGATAAAAAACAAGAAGCCAAGGGCTAAAGCACCAAATATTAAGATATTCTTTTGCGCTGGTGTCAGTTTATTTACACCCAAGCCATAACCTAAGTTTTCTTTGAAACCAGATGCCGTACCCGCAGGACCGATATTAGCAAAAGCTACCTTCTTGGCAGTGCAAACTGGACACTTCCAATTGATTGGCAGTTCTGCAAACGCTGTTCCCGCTGGGATATCATATTTATCGTCTCCCTTCTGTGGTTCATATACATAACCGCAGGCGCGACACTCATAGCGGTCTAACGCCTGAGTCTCAAGAGCTTCTTCAGCTTGTTCACTCATGGCTAGATTCTCCTAGAGGGGAAATCTTAAAGATACGTTACAAATTATGACATAATTGTTAAACTTTTCTATCAATCCTCAAACTGAATCAAATACTCCACTCTGTCTGTTTCCCAGATTTCAAAATACCTGGAAAGATATAATGTAAAAAGAAGTTACAGCTTGATTTCCACCATAATCAGTAATCAGTAGATATTTATTGTGTTTGTCCTTAGCGGTTACGAATATCTTCTAGGCTTCTTGATCCTTTGCAGCCTAGTTCCAGCCCTGGCGCTATCAGCGTCCAAACTTCTGAGACCTAGTAGCTACAGCCCTGAACGGCGCACCACCTATGAATCCGGTATGGAACCCTTTGGCGGAGCCTGGATTCAGTTCAACATTCGCTACTATATGTTTGCCTTAGTCTTTGTTGTCTTTGACGTGGAGACTGTTTTCCTATACCCTTGGGCGGTAGCCTTCCACCGTTTAGGACTATTGGCATTTATTGAAGCATTGATTTTTATTGCGATTCTCGTAATCGCGTTAGTTTACGCATGGCGTAAAGGAGCATTGGAATGGTCGTAAATTCTAATCTAACCACCCAGGACAAAGAACGAATTATTAACCCCATTGAGCGTCCTACGGTAACTCAAGAACTGTCAGAAAACGTGATTTTAACGACAGTTGATGACCTTTACAACTGGGCGCGGCTTTCTAGTTTGTGGCCTTTGTTGTTTGGTACAGCTTGCTGCTTTATTGAATTTGCGGCTTTAATTGGCTCTCGTTTTGACTTTGACCGTTTTGGTCTAATTCCCCGTTCTAGCCCCCGTCAAGCCGATTTAATCATCACTGCTGGAACAATTACCATGAAGATGGCTCCTCAATTGGTGCGTCTTTATGAACAAATGCCCGAACCCAAGTATGTAATCGCTATGGGTGCTTGTACCATTACAGGGGGTATGTTCAGCGTTGACTCTCCCAGTGCAGTACGCGGAGTTGATAAGCTGATTCCTGTAGATGTGTACTTACCTGGTTGTCCTCCCCGTCCAGAAGCGATTATTGATGCAATTATTAAATTGCGGAAGAAAATTGCTAATGATTCGATGCAAGAACGGGGTCAAATCAAACAAACCCACCGCTATTACAGTACCACCCACAATATGAAGCCAGTTCCCGAAATTTTAACTGGTAAGTATTTACAATCAGAAACTCGCTACAACCCACCCAAGGAATTAACAGAAGCGATTGGTATGCCTGTACCACCTGCGTTGTTGACATCTAAACAGAAGGAGAAAGAAAAGCGTGGCTGATGCAGAATCTCAAGAATCTAAAATAGTTCCTGCGGGTCAGGTTTCCCAGTGGTTAACAGAAAATGGTTTTGACCACGAATCTTTGGCAGCTGATGTCAATGGTGTAGAAATTATTAAGGTTGCACCTGAGTTTTTACTTCCTACCGCTACAGCTTTGTATGCTTATGGGTTTAATTGTCTCCAATTTCAAGGCGGTATTGATTTAGGACCAGGACAAGATTTAGTTAGTGTTTATCACTTGATCAAGGTGAGTGATAATGCTGATAAGCCAGCAGAGGTAAGAATTAAGGTGTTTTTGCCTAGAGAAAATCCCGTTGTTCCTTCAGTGTATTGGATTTGGCGCACTGCTGACTGGCAAGAGCGCGAGTCCTACGATATGTTTGGGATTATCTATGAAGGTCATCCTAATTTGAAGCGGATTTTGATGCCGGAAGATTGGGTAGGTTGGCCTTTACGTAAGGATTACATCTCGCCTGATTTCTATGAGTTGCAAGACGCTTATTAGGTAGTGCTAATCTGTGGTTTACCCCTTTCCAATGGTGGAGAGGGGTATTGTTTTTTTTGGGGTTAGCAAAAATCATGAGGTGCTATCAACTGGAGTTTAAGTTAATCAGAGACTTAGCGAAACTATGAATAATCTTAGGTAGGGGTTGCTGAATAAAGACAAAAGCTAGATATATTGAAGGTTTGAGGCTAATAAACAAGAGGTTGTCTTAAAATTTTTCGGCGAATATAATTCACTACTACACAAGCAAAGTCCACCTGCGTGGACTAACGAAAAATTAAGGATTTGAAACCTGCGTAGGCAGGTTTTGTCTGTGTAGATGTGATTTCTAATCGCCCAAGTTAGACTTTTCAAACATCCTCTTAAAGGGTACTTTATCAAGGTGCTTGGGAGTATGACGTTACAAGTGGTGATAGGGTATTTTATGTTCCTGATGAGGAACAATTAAAGGTTGTTGTCTATTATGCGGGGAAACATCCTAAACAAGCTCCTGTACCATAATTTATTGTTCATAAAAAAGCAGGAAATCCATTAATTTATCTTCTATCATCTGCGTTTATCTGTGGTCATCTGCGTTCAATTATTCTTGATATATCAAACATCCTGCAAATCCTGTAATACTGGATATCCTGATTCTGACAAATAATCTCTGATTATTAACACAGATAAACTTAAAAAAATAAAAATTGCAATAAAAATAAAAATAAAATTTTGTAAATCCTCTCATCTTGTCAATACCCATTGATAAATTTGAGAATTGTAAAGAATTTGGACTTTTTGAGAAAATTGCCATTTAATGTAAAACAGATGCCATCATAGCTCAATCAGAGCCAATTGGCGGGCAATTTACCTACCAGATACAACCCAGCCGGTAAATATCCTCTGCCGGGGCATCTGGTAGCATGAGAAATTGCCAATTTAATTAAATCAACCTAACAATAAAGGGAAATTTGGTAAAAAGCTGTTAATTAATAACTAGGACTTTTTGCCAAAGATGATTTTAATCCTAGACAAATTGTGATGAATATAACTAATTTCCCGTGGTTGACGACGATTATTCTTTTACCAATAGCCGCGTCACTGCTCATTCCTATCATCCCCGATAAGGAAGGTAAAACCATCCGTTGGTATGCCTTAATTGTCGGTTTGATTGATTTTGCCCTCATCATTGCCGCTTTCTACTTGGGTTATGATTTCTCTAACCCTGACTTACAATTGGTAGAAAGTTATTCTTGGCTACCACAAATAGATTTGAAGTGGTCCGTGGGGGCTGATGGTTTATCCATGCCTCTGATTATTTTGACGGGTTTTATTACCACTTTAGCGGCTTTGGCAGCATGGCCTGTTACCTTCAAACCCAGGCTATTTTACTTTTTACTTTTAGCCATGTACGGTGGCCAAATTGCCGTGTTTGCAGTCCAGGATATGCTTTTATTCTTCCTGGTGTGGGAATTGGAGTTAATTCCGGTTTACCTACTGCTGGCTATTTGGGGTGGTAAAAAACGCCATTATGCAGCGACGAAGTTTATTCTCTACACCGCCGGCGGTTCGCTGTTTATTCTTCTCGGTTCTTTGACGATGGCGTTTTATGGTGATAATGTCACCTTTGATATGCAGTCACTCGCCCTCAAAGACTACGCCCTCAATTTACAACTTTTACTATACGCTGGTTTCTTAATTGCTTACGCTGTTAAGTTACCTATCATCCCTCTGCACACTTGGCTACCAGATGCCCACGGGGAAGCTACCGCACCTGTGCATATGTTATTAGCAGGTATTCTGCTGAAAATGGGCGGTTATGCCTTAATTCGCATGAATGCCCAAATGTTGCCTGATGCCCATGCTTATTTTGCCCCGGTGTTGGTAATTTTGGGGGTAGTCAATATTATCTATGCGGCTTTAACGTCTTTTGCCCAACGTAACCTGAAGCGGAAAATTGCCTACTCTTCAATATCTCACATGGGCTTTGTTACCATTGGGATAGCCTCTTTTACCGATTTAGGTTTAAGTGGTGCAGTTTTACAAATGGTTTCTCACGGGTTAATAGGTGCAAGTTTATTTTTCTTGGTTGGTGCAACTTATGACCGGACACACACCCTGATGTTAGATGAAATGGGTGGTGTTGGTAAGCGGATGAAGAAGATTTTTGCGATGTTTACTACTTGTTCAATGGCTTCTTTAGCGTTGCCGGGAATGAGTGGTTTTGTAGCAGAATTAATGGTGTTTGTGGGTTTTGCCACTAGCGATGCTTATAACCCTACATTTAAAGTCATCGTTATTTTCTTGATGGCAATTGGTGTGATTTTAACCCCAATTTATTTGCTGTCAATGTTGCGAGAAATTTTCTACGGACAAGAAAACGAAGAGTTAGTTTCTCACCAAGCTTTAATTGATGCTGAACCTCGTGAAGTGTTTATCATTGCTTGTTTGTTAGTTCCT
Organism: Sphaerospermopsis kisseleviana CS-549; assembly: GCF_028329225.1. NCBI lineage: Bacteria > Bacillati > Cyanobacteriota > Cyanophyceae > Nostocales > Aphanizomenonaceae > Sphaerospermopsis > Sphaerospermopsis kisseleviana. The sequence goes on from NZ_JAQMTI010000278.1 coordinate 52,124, forward strand.
ATTATTGGGATTGGTTTTTATCCCAAACTGCTAACTCAAATGTACGATTCTACTACTGTACAATTGACGGCAAGATTACGGGATTCTGTTCCAACTTTAGCTGCTAAGAAAGCGGTGGAACAGGTTTCTTTAAGTGCGCCTGTGATTGGTGAATAGTTCTGAGTTACAATTTATCATTAGGGTGGGTTTAAGACCTGCCCTTTTTTATGTCAATTCTACTATTGAAAATTATTGAAAATACTTAATTTTTTTATCTCACGCAAAGGTGCAAAGACGCAAAGAAGGAAAGGTTAGGGTTTATATAGAAGGACGAACTACTCTAATTAGTTTTCCTGCTAGATTTCCTGCTTGAGAAATAGCTTCATGAAGGCGTTGTGACATTCTGTTTCTATCACTATCATTTGTACAAACAATAATACCTGAATGATTTGGTTGTAAGCGGTGTAGTCGAATAAAATCATAGCGATTTAGTGTTAAAATCGCCCTTTCTTCTTGAATAGCAAAATTTAAAACTTCTTCATCAGGAATACTTTGATTAGCTTTCCCTGCTTCTTGCACTGTTAATACATCATGACCAAAATTGCGTAATAATTCGCTGACTACGCGGGGAAATTGTTCATCTGCATAAAGACGTACCACAATTTACGCTGCCTCATTTTTTTGAATTGCTGTTTCAATTTCTTCAGAATGTGCATTTGCATAAGCCCAAGCATTGACTAAATCAACAGCAGTTAAATGAGGATAATCATCTAAAAGTTGTGCTTCACTAATACCTAAACGTCGAGATTCTACTAATAACCAAATAGGAATACGCGTGTTAGCAATACACGCTTCACCACCGCAAACTCCAGGGGTTTTGGTAATGGGATATGTAGTTTGATTTAAGGTTTTAGTTAATATTTGTATGGCTTGTGCTTTTTCGGTTGGGGTTAGTGCTAGGAGTTGGGTTTCTAAGTCTTGGTTTGTCATATTTTTTAAGTAATTAATTTATTGCTGTGAAATCATTAGCCTATCCGTTTTAATTCTTCTCGTAATACTCGCCTTAATGTATCTTCTAAAGGTTCACGACGCTGTTGGATATATTCTTTTAAAGCATCGTTAATTAATGTTTGGTAGTTGCCACCACCTGCTTGATGAACTTGATCTCGAAACCATGCGAGTATTTCATCATCTAAACGAATAGTAATTCTGGTTTTTCCGGGTGCTGTTGGTTCTATTGCTCCCCTTTTTCCTTGGCTAAAATCATATTCTGATTCCATAATTTATCTTTACGCTGCTATGCTATCTAATTCTATTGTATGCACATTATTACATATTGTCAGAAGAGAGATATTTTAAGTTATGGAAAAATTTTAGCGATTCGCTCTTTTTTTGTTTCACGCAAAATCATATTAACTTAATTTAATAAAGTGTCAAAACTCCTAAATCTGAATTTTCTGCAAAGGCTTGGATATCCTCTAAATGTAATTGCAAAATTTCCTCTATTTGATTTGTTGAACAATTACCACGTCTCACCCAAATTACTTTAGGTGGATATCCACGCAGTATACTTAATTCATTAAAATCTGCATCTCTGGTAACAATTATAAATTTATTTTGTTTTGCAAATTCCCACAGAATTCTATCATCCGCTTGATCTAAACCTAAGAGAAAAACGTGCTGAGAGTTGGGGTAAATAGCAGCGAGTTTATCTACTAACCGGGGTGATAGATTATGATCAAATAATAACTTCATGCTTGCACCATCAACATTTGTCTTTCTCTATCTGCTGCATAGCTAAGACAAGCTAAAATATCTTCTTGTGTTAAATAAGGAAAATCATGCAGTATTTCCTCATAAGTCATGCCAGATGCAAGGTATGATAGAACGTCATATACTGTAATTCTCATCCCCCGAATACAAGGTTTACCTCCTCGTTTTCCTGGTTCAATGGTAATTATATTTTGATACTGCATATTGTTTAAAGGGGTAGGTTTTGTTTTCTATTTTAGCGTTAGAGGCGATCGCTCTTTTTTATCTCACGCAAAGACGCAAAGGCGCAAAGAAGGAAAATAAGGGTTTTTACGGGAATTATAACTGAGATAATAGCTTGTCATAATCTGCATGAGTACCAATCCAAAACCAGATGATACCGCTTTAGTTTCGTACACCTACAGCACGATAATTTTTACTCACACGAGCAGAATAAATAGGTAAGTTGGGATGCACTGACTTGAAACGTAGGCTAGGATGCCAAGGATCTTCTCTAAATTGTTTATAAGCTGTACGTGCTGGTTGTCTAACCTGTGGTGGAAGATCAGCGTATAAGTTACGAAATTGAATTGTTGTTTTCGACTTCACAGGTTTTCTGGATCTAATTCTAAAGTTTTACCTGCTTGATCTTCTGCTAATGCTACTGCTGCAAGTTGAGCAAGTACATCATGAGATTTTGCAAATGCTTGATCCCATCGGCTTTCGTCTTCTATTTCTTCAAGGATGAGTAAGGCAATTCTATCTTGTTCGGTTTCAGGAAGTTGTTTTATTTGTGCAATGGCTTTTTCTAGTAGTTGAGTCATAGCTAGTAAGCTGGTGTCAATAAGTGTTGTTAATTATTGTACCTTGGTTAAAGGTTGTCGGTGCGATAGCGAAGCGCTGCTGCAAGCAGATCGCTCTTTTTTTATCTCATGCAAAGACGTAAAGAAGGAAAGGAAGAGTTGGCGAAAATGATACATAACATAAATTAATTAGTAGTTTCTACTTGCCATTCTTCCGTAGAAATTTCCGCCGTTTCGATAGCTTTAATACAAAAAGTATTAATATCTCTAGCTGATAAGTTCACATTGACAAACACCCCATTATCTAATTTTCTTGTATCTCGAAAATCTTTTTCATCTTTACTAATAAAACGCGGAAATTGCTCAATAATATATTCAAATTTATCAGCTTCTAAATCAGCTATCACATTTAACGTTGTTTCTAAAACATCACGCCAACTTTTAACAGGATATTCTTTACCAAAAATTTTTAGTTGTTTGGGAGTTGTGCCAGTTAATTTACTTTTGGATGGAATGATAAGATTTTCATTACCAAAGTAAGGCCAAATTTGTAAAACTATCTCAGCTAAATCTAAACTTCTTTTTTCTATATCCTCTCTTTTCCAATTTTCTTTATTTTCAAAGTATTTATTGATTTCTAAATGACTATTAATCAATATTTCTTTTTTATCGGCAAATTCCAAATTATATAATTCACCATTGTAAGCGGTAATAGTTAGATTACCCAAAGAATGAAGTAGTAAATCATGAGTTATTCCCCAATCTTCTCCTAAATGTTCTTGCCACCATTTATTTATAGTTTGTGGCATAATATGTTCAATCTCCAGACCATCTAAAATGACCTGTTCTTTATGATTAAAAGATTCTTCAATAGATTCTAAAATTAATCTACCTTTTTTAGAGCGCCCAGCACCGTATAATTTAACATCCAATAAACTTTTCTGAAATTCTGTATCTTTGGGATAATCACGATTTTGTAAATCTAGTTTTAATCTTTCCACAAAATTAGCATGAGCTAAATTACTTTCTTTGCTCACTTGAGAATATAGCACGGAAAAGATTCTATTTAATCCCCTTGTTTGCACATTACAAACAAATCGGCGAATAATGAAATTTTCTAAAATCTGCAAAACATCAATAAATTCTAATTCTGAAAGTTTATTTTCATCATAATCATGATAACAATTAAGTAAAAAAGGATAAACAGTAGCTACTTCTAAACGGTTTATTTTTTCTAGCAACCGACGAATTTTTAAATTATTTTCCTTGACTGGATCTAAAAGTTTTGCATAATATTCTGAAAATTTATATAAATTTTTTAAATAAGACAGAGCATCACTCGTACTCATTCTATCTTTAATCTCAAAATAAACTTCATCTTTCTTAATTTCTACACCATCTTTTGTTAAATAATGCCTGATAAACTCTGTTAAATTATCATTTAGAGTTTCTTGCATTGGTAGCCAATATTTATTATAGGCATTGTCTTGATTTTCCGTATTAATTCTCAAGAAGAAATAATTACGAATTAAATCAGCTTGTGTTAAAGGTTCACCTTTGGCATTGAGACTTTCAAAGACTAAATAAGGATTATCTTCTGTACTTAAAACAACACTAACGACAGATAAATAACTACAAATTACTTTTTTGAGATCAGAAAAATCTAAATTACTTTGTCTAATCTTCTTATCAAAAAATACATAACATTCCGTAATACCAGAATGATTTACATGATCTTGTCCATTAATTAAACTATGAAAAGATTTTCTATCTACCTGTGTGGGTTGAAGTTTATAATAATCTAAGCCTTTTTTATATGGATTAACAATAATAGTATTATGAATTTCTGCGGATAACTCATCATTAATATTTTTAGCTTTATCTCGCAAAGCACACAATAAGATAAAAATAGTAGTTAAACGTTGTTGTCCATCAATTAATGAATATTTACTTACGCCTTCAGGTATAGTAGAAGTTGGCATAGTGACGATAGAACCCATAAAATGAGGACGACGATTATCACTACGATATAGTTCTAAAATATCATTCCATAAAGCTTCCCACTGAAATTTTTTCCAGCTATAAGCTCTCTGAAACAACGGGACAACATACTGTTTATTACCTTCAATGATCTCTTGTAGCTTGGTTTCTGATGCTTGCATGGTTAATGTAACCTAACTTACTCAACATTTATCCTCTTAGTATAAAATAATCCTCTATAAATAGCACAAGATAGCGTAACAAAATTAAACATTTCTGCCAGGGAATAAATTAAATTCCCTGTCTAAAAACAAAAGTCGGTTAAAACCGACTATGTTTGTTTTTCATTATCACTCTATTTCATCAGGATTCACACCTAAAGCCCTTAACTTTTCAGCTAAAAGTTGCGTTTTTCTCCTTTCTGCGGCTAATGCTGTTTCTGCTTGTTCCAAAAGTTGAGAAATTTCCAGATATGAAGAAAACTTATTACCATCGGGACGATAAATTTGTAATTCTTCCCCTGATAAATCAAACTTAATTCCTAACTTGGGACTAACCCAATTTTCCATTTCTGAAATGACATCTAAACCATCTTCCGTTCTTAACCATCCTCTCAACTGATTATTTTGAGGATTATAAATATAATATTCTTCTACTCCATATCTTTCATAAAATATCAATTTCCTCTCCATTTCGGTTTGAGAATTGCTAGGAGAAAGAATTTCAAAAACTACCTGGGGCGCAATATTATTTTCTTGCCATTGTAAATAAGAACCGCGTTTACCTTTTGGTCGTCCAAATACAACCATAACATCAGGTGCATTGACTATATAATTTTTCCCTTCAATGGGATACCAAAATAAATCACCAGCCACAAAAACATCAGGGTTATCTGCAAATAACCAGTCTAAATTTTGTTGAATAACTAATATCCAACGAAACTGTTCTGTATTATTAGCCATTGGTTGTCCATCACTGTCTGGGTAGATTACCTCTGATGTATTTAAGGGTAGAGGTTGAGTAACCATAACTTTAAATTAGTTAGTTGTTTACTTTACCAATATCTTAGCACTAAATAATAGATACCGTAATTTTTAATAAGAGCCAGGGAATAAATTCCCTGTCTAAAAGCAAAAGTCGGTTAAAACCGACTCATAAAAAACTTTGTTCTTCCTCTTTGCGTCTTTGCGTCTTTGCGTGAGAAAACTACTAAAAATTCTCATCATCAATAAAAAAATCCATCAAACTTACTTAACCTCAGACACAGAAAAAGCCTTATTTGCTTCAGCATAAATCTTTAAAGCAACCGCCATTTGTTGTTTAGCATTATCTCCCTGTGCTTGAAACCAAGCCAAAGTTTCAGGATCAACTTCAATCATAATTTTTACAGGTGATTGAGGCATTCGCAACTGTGCTTTCTCAAAAAACTCATCCGACAAAGGAGGAATATCAGAAGTATCAATTTCCTCATCACTCATCGCATCAATTCTAGCCCAATCTGTTTTTGATGTATTGTTCATAGCGTTTTCGTTCATGAGAAATTGCCTTTCTTAATGAAATAATCCTAACTATATTCACATCAGGTTCAGTGTAGACAACAACTATAACCCTACCATCAAGTAGTCCAATACCAATATATCTTTCTTCACCATAATCTTGTCGTTCATCAATATAGACAAGCATCGGTAAATTAAAAATTCGGTAAGCATCAGCAAAATCAAAACCATGCTTTGTGATATTACTTTGGTTTTTACGCTCATCCCATTCAAACTTCATAAACTCAATCTACCACACCAATTGCTAACTCTCTCTTCCTCTTTGCGCCTTTGCGTCTTTGCGTGAGAAAAACCCTAAAAATCCTCATCATCAATAAAAAATTCCGCCTCCTCATCAACCCCAGACTTCAACTCACCCAAACCCCAAAGAGACTGCAAAACCACCCCACCAACCAAACCCACCGCTACCCAAAAAGCCAACATCAAACCAAAAGGAATTTGTATTGATTGAAAAACCAAAAACTTTAAAGATACAAGTGTGGCATTCTGCACAGAAATTAGTGCGATCGCCAACACCCAACCAGCTATAACTATAGAAATAAATAAATTCACAAACATTTTCATAATTTTATATATAAAAAAGGAGTCAGGAGTTATTAATTTTGGATTTTGGATTTTGGATTTTGGATTGTTTTTGTCAAATCCAATCTAAAATCTAAAATCTAAAATCTAAAATTTTCTTCCCCAGTCCCCAGTCCCCAGTCCCCAGTCACCTATCCTAACTTAGCAATTTCAGCTTCCATTGTTGCTGCAATTTGACTAAGTTTATCCGGTGAGTTGGTTTCCATGTACACTCTCACCAAAGGTTCTGTACCAGAAGGACGCAATAACACCCAACTACCTTCTTCTAAATACAGTTTAATCCCATCCTTTCTTCCCACTTCCTTCACTTTAATTCCTGCTACTTCGGAAGGAGGATTTTTGATATAGGCATCAATCACAGCGTTTTTGTGAGCTTCCGTCAGGTGTAAATCCAAACGGTTGTTATATAAAGGACCATCAGCTTCAGCAATAGCTTCCTGAACCAACATACTTAAAGGTTTACCTTCATAGGCGATCGCCTCAGCCACCAGCATATCAGCCAAAACCCCATCCTTCTCAGGAATATGACCAATAACACTCAAACCACCGGACTCTTCACCACCGATTAAAACAGTGGTTTCCCGCATTTTCTCACCAATGTATTTAAAACCTACCGCAGTTTCATAAATTTGCAAGCCATATTTAGCCGCAAAATTATCCAGCAAATGAGTAGTCGCCACAGTTCTCACTATCGCACCACTCTTACCTTTGTTTTTGATTAAATGTCTTGCTAAAACCAACAGCACTGTATTGGGAGTGAGAACATTTCCTAGTTCATCAACGATCCCAAAGCGATCGCTATCTCCATCCGTTGCTAAACCCAAGTCAGCTTTATCAGCTTTTACAGCTTCCACCAACTCCACCAACTGTTCACCCTTAGGTTCTGGCATACCACCGCCAAAAAGTACATCTCTCCAAGTGTGGAAACTTTCCAACTGAGTACCGCAATGTTGCAGCACCTCATCTAAATAGCCACGAGATGTAGAATAGAGAGCATCGTACTTAACTTTTAAATTTGCACCCTTAATTTTTTCCACATCCAGCAATGTGTAGATAAAATGCAAATAATCGGGCTTCGGATCAAAAGTAGAAATCGTACCAGATGGGTTACTTCCTGGTAACTCATCCGATGCCGTTTCTATATTGGCCACAATAGTATCAGTAATTTCTGGAGTGGCAGGACCAGCATAGTCTGGGATATATTTAATCCCACAATAAGGTGCAGGATTATGACTAGCAGTAAACATCAAAGCCCCTGCGGAATTAAGGTGTTTCGCATTGTAGGCAATCACAGGAGTCGGACAATCCCGATCCGTAATTTTCACATTCCACCCTAAATCTGCCAAAACCGCAGCAGATGTCCGTGCAAACTCATCAGCCAAAAATCTTGTATCGTAGGCAATTAAAACTGGTCTGTCTTTACTATAGGCAGTTTCCAGATAACTAGCGATCGCCCTAGTTACTTTCCGCACATTAGGAAACGTAAAATCATCGGCAATAATGCCACGCCAGCCATCAGTACCGAATTTTATTTTACCAGAATTGTTAGGGTTACTCATTTTGCTACTCTCTCCCGTGCATCATCACTACTATGAGGAAGCATCCCGCAAAGCTTGTGGAACAACCACCATCCTGCAAGTATCCCCAAGGTAATTTCTCTCACTGTACCTGAGCAATGTCAATCCCTGCTAGACCCTTTGTAAGTTACCACCTTTGGTCCCTAGTTTCCCCCAAAAGAGGCCAAGAACATTGGCATTGTCAAATGAGAAGGGGATTCATTAAAGCACGACAACATGAACCAGAGGTAAAAGCTTTATTATCCCAAGCTACACCACCACAGCGGATTGGTATGCTTGCCCAAAAGGGTATCTATGAATTTCATCATCATCTCCATTGGTTAACTCAATCGGATGGTGTGGAAAAAGTAGCCCAGTTGTTAAAATTAAGTAATTTTACTTTTCAAGTCAAGCAACGGGTACTGCACATTTTACAAAAATATCAAAAATCGCCTTTGCTGTTAAATAAACGCATTCTGCAATTAACTCCTGGTGATGAAGGTTTTCCTAAACCAATTTTCATTGAAAAAGCTAATTATTGTTTTCGGTTATACGCAGCTATGGACTGTGTTTTTATTGAGTCTGATAGCACTTTGCATATTTTAGATTTTAAAACTGGTAAGTCAGATTTTGATCAAAGACAAGCTTTAGTTTATTTATTAGCTGCACGTTATCTTTATCCTGGGAAAACTGCCGTAGCATCATTTTATAATTTGGAAATTGGTAAAAAATCTGATTTAATTACTATTAATAATCATGAGTTAGCATCTTTGGAATTTGAGTTGGCTAATGTAGCAAATAAACACCAATTTGATTTACAAAACTATGCAGCTACAAGCAATAACTTTAGTAAAATCTTTCCACCTAACCCCGGTTATCACTGTCGTTTTTGTCCGTTTAATTCAATCTGTGAATTTTCTCAATTTAACCCGGAAAAATCACATTCAACGCCAATAATTCGTAATTCGTAATTTTGTAATTTAAAACATCCTGCCTTTTTACTGTCACCGTGGCGTAGCACCTGGCACCCTCTAACAAAATCTCTTAAAAAACGATAAATCAATATTACCAAAGTGAATACTCATAGCAATATTTAATTGTTCTAAAGTTGCTACTAACCAATCAATAGCATCTGTAGTTGCATTTTCATAATGATTAAATAAAATTCTAAATCTCTTCTCTAGATAGGGTTTTACTTTCCTGCAAATTAACACCACTTTTAGCAACAACCCAATAGTTTCTAGAGAACCTTGATTACTAATTAAATCTAAAAAAGTTGCGTGTTGTGGTGATGCTTGGCTATTAACAACCAAAAAATCATTTATCTTTTGATCATCAGCATCCGGTAATATATTTTGTAAATGATTTGACAAACGTTGATTAAATTGACGTTGACCATATTTACTATCAATGGAAGATATTAGATACTCATGTAAATCTTTCTTAAAATTATGGAAATTATTGCCCCTGTGATTCATATATTGTAAGAACTGCTGCGCTCTCTCTTGATAAGTATAGTTACTATCTGTTTTACCAATAAATTGTTTTACCGTACTGTAGAGATCCCTATCACTCAATAATGTAGGATTATCAACAGGGCGTAATATCCTATTAGCTTCCACTGGGGAAACTTTTATTACCGTTGACAAATTACTTGATCCGTTATTTTCATACTTCAATAGGTGCGTTTAAGCTTCTCCGGTCTAAAGACGCGGAGATTTCTGAAGAGTCCATAAACGAACTTTCTTAGGCTGACTTAAACAGCCTCTACTGATTCCGCTAAGATCAATAACCTTAAACTTTTGATTAACTTAGGCAGATCAGCCCTATCCAGGGGCGTTAGGAGCTAATTCTGCTCCTACCTGATACCCCATTACTAAATACAATTTGTCAATTTTGAAGTCCCAAATTAAATAGGTGGTAATTCTTTAAGAATTGTAAACCGAATATGGTTAATCGCCAAATTGCCAATGGATATTTCTTCTTTGGTTAGCCTTTCACCATTACTGGTAAGAGTTTCAAAGGAAACACCTTTGCCAATTTCAATATGATACCAGCATAAACCCATAAAGAAGCGTGTAGGATAGGGACCATAATCACCTATATCATCGGGATTAGATTCCATTGGTAGCCAACCAAAATTAGGAATGTAAAACTCTAGCCAAACATGATTAAAGTCAGGTTGTAGGGGAACTCCCTGTTGTTCACCGTAGGGAGGGCATTTATACCTGCCGACAGTCCGACAAGGAATACCATTTAAACGACACAAAGCCAGCAATACGCCTACATATTCCCCACAAGAACCAACGCCTCGTTCTAAAACTATGTCTGGTGTATCTATGTGGGGTTTAATACCATAGGATAACTCATCATAGACATAGTTGCGGATATTATACATTTTTCGTAACATATTGGTTTCCGAACCAACAGCATCACGAGCAGCACGGCGGACAATCGTTGTATCCATTGCTAAATCATCATCATCCACCAAATAGCGACTTTGCAATTCTGGTGTTAGTTCAGGGAGGTCTTCTACATCTTTGGGTGTAATGCGATACTTAATACCGCGAACTTCTAAAAGTGCCTTCCAGCCAAATAGATGACGTTCACCGGGAACGAGAGTATCAAAGTTAAATACAGCTACCCGTTGTCCTTCAATAATTTCTTCTGTGAAGGGTAAACCAATAGCTTCAACTTGTTTCACTTTTTGGCGTTCTGTTTCTGAGGGGAGAGCAATACGCCATTCCACATTGGGTAAATAAACTTCTTCTAAGGGTGAAATTTCCTCTATGTATGACATTTCCACTAAATAACCATTAGATAAGGCGTAGCGTTTATCTGGGTTGTAGTGATAGTAGAGAGGATGAATAAAAGTGATATCCCGATAAGTTAGCTCATGATTGGGATCAGCATTGGGATTATCACGAATATAAGGCTCTTCTGTAGAGTAAGCAACGTAGAGCAGATCCTTACCTGTTGTTTGATCCTGACTGTGGATAGCAATACCTGTAGGAGAAGCAAAAGAAGTCAGGACACTAAAACGAACTTCTCCAGTTGCCCGATCCATAGAGTAAACTGTTTGCTCAGTGCGATCGCAAACCCAGAGAGTTTCTGCGCTGACTGCCAAATTTTCTCTCCCCACCCCTGGGGCATAAAATCTAGTAATCTCTTTGCGTGTATCTTGGTCAAAAATCAGAATATAACCTAGTCTTTGGCAGCTAACATAGACAGTAGATTCCCAAACCGCAACACCATCAGCCGCATAAGGTAAAGTAACAAAATGCTCCAAACCCCAAGAACCCAACTTACACAAATAAACGCTATTACCACGGCTGACCCACAGCGTATCTTCCCACACAGCTAAACCAGTAACATCTGTAAATTCCTTAACTTGGTGGGGATTAAGAATTTTACTGTTATCAGAGATGGGGTCAATCTCTAGTAGATGTCCCTTGATAGAGTCAATAGCAATGAGTTTATCTTTAATGAAAGCAATACCGTACAGGGTAGCAGCAGTAAACGGTCGAATAGTTTTTTGCCCAAACATCTGGCTAACATTCAAACTAGGGAGTGTCAAACTTATATTATTAGTCATTAGTCATTAGTCATTAGTTATTAGTCAGGAGTCAGGAGTCAGGAGTCAGGAGTCAGGAGTCAGGAGTCAGGAGTCAGGAGTCAGGAGTTATTTATTTTGGATTTTGGATTTTGGATTATTTTGGTTAACTCCAATCTAAAATCTAAAATCTAAAATCTAAAATCTAAAATTTTCTTCCCCAGTCCCCAGTCCCCGATCCCTAATACATGATTGATGGAAATCCTGCCATCACTAAATTATGATCGAATTTTGTAACCATTTCCTGTAACCTACACGATGTCTGCTCATTCTTTACCTGAAAGTGCCGCAGTTTGGCATGGTTTGGAGGTTGATAAAGCTTTAGAACTGCTTGATAGCAATGCAGACAGCGGCTTAACACCCCAAGAAGTTGAACAACGTTTGCAAAAATACGGTCCCAACGAACTAGAAGAACAGGGTGGCCGTAGCCCTTGGGAAATTCTCCTAGATCAGTTCACTAACATTATGTTATTGATGCTGATTGGTGTGGCTTTTATTTCTGGTTTCTTAGATTTTTTGGCGTTGCAACAAGGTACATTAAAACCTGGTGAAGTTCCATTTAAAGATACAATTGCGATTATGGCAATTGTAATTCTCAATGGCATTCTCGGTTATGTCCAGGAAAGCCGTGCAGAAAAAGCTCTGGCGGCCTTGAAAAAACTCTCTTCGCCCTCAGTGCGCGTGATCCGTAATGGTAAACTGACGGATGTAGCGGGGAAGGATCTTGTACCTGGGGATGTGATGCTACTGGAAGCGGGGGTACAGGTTTCTGCTGATGGACGCTTAATAGAACAGTCTAATTTGCAAGTCCGAGAGTCAGCACTTACTGGTGAAGCTGAAGCTGTCAATAAGCAAGCCATACTTACATTACCAGAAGATACGTCACTCGGCGATCGCATTAATTTGGTTTTTCAAGGTACTGAAGTTGTTCAAGGCCGGGCTAAGGTGCTTGTTACCAATACCGGCATGACAACGGAACTGGGCAAAATTGCCACCATGTTACAGTCGGTGGAGAGTGAACCTACTCCCCTACAACAACGCATGACTCAACTGGGTAATGTGTTGGTATCTGGTTCTTTGGTGCTGGTTGCTCTAGTTGTCGGTGGTGGTCTGATCCATGATTTAGTGAAGGGAATAGGCTGGAAAAATTTACAAGAGTTGGTAGAAGTTTCTCTGAGTATGGCGGTGGCGGTAGTTCCTGAAGGTTTACCTGCGGTTATTACTGTAACTCTGGCTTTGGGAACTCAGCGTATGGTCCGCCATCATGCTTTAATTCGTAAACTTCCAGCCGTAGAAACTCTTGGTTCTGTAACTACCATCTGTTCTGATAAAACCGGGACTTTAACTCAAAATAAAATGGTGGTGCAGTCAGTCTACACCAATCAAAAAACTTTTAGGGTGACAGGAGAAGGTTATGCTCCTGTTGGTGATTTTCAGTTAGATGGACAAAAAGCCGATTTAGAAGAACATCCAGAAATATCTGCTTTGTTGGTTGCTTGTGCTGTGTGTAATGACTCGGTACTGCAAAAAGAAGCCGGAGAATGGGCAATTTTAGGCGACCCCACCGAAGGCGCTTTGATGACTTTGGCGGGTAAAGCTGGTATTGAAAAGGATCAATGGAATAGTAAGTTACCCCGTGTGTCTGAGTTTCCCTTTTCTTCTGAAAGAAAACGCATGAGTGTTATTTCTCAAGTGGAAGCAGTGGCCACAGGTGATCCGGGGATGACTGGGGTTGATCCGGTAATAGCTGGTTTTGTGGACTCAAAACAGTATTTAATGTTTACTAAGGGTTCACCAGAATTAACTTTAGCTCGTTGCACACACATTTATTTAGGCGATCGCTCTATTCCTATTGATGAAGAACAACACGCCCAAATTCTGGCTGCTAATGACCAAATGGCTTCTCAAGGTTTGCGGGTGTTGGGTTTTGCTTATAAACCTTTAACAGAAATACCCCCCGAAGCTTCAGAAGACACTTCTGAAAATGATTTGGTGTGGTTGGGTTTGGTGGGAATGTTGGATGCTCCACGCCCCGAAGTACGGGCTGCTGTGGCAGAATGTCGTCAAGCTGGTATTCGTCCAATCATGATTACTGGTGATCATCAATTAACAGCTAGGGCGATCGCTCTTGACTTGGGTATAGCTGATGCTGATGCTAGAGTTCTCACAGGTCAAGAATTACAGCGCATGAGTGATACTGAACTAGAACAACAAGTCGATTTAGTCAGTATTTATGCTAGAGTCTCCCCAGAACACAAACTGCGAATTGTTCAAGCTTTACAACGTCGTGGTAGATTTGTGGCCATGACTGGAGACGGCGTTAACGATGCACCCGCCCTCAAACAAGCTGATATTGGTATCGCTATGGGCATCACCGGTACAGATGTCAGTAAAGAAGCCAGCGATATGGTGCTATTAGATGATAACTTTGCCACCATTGTCGCAGCTACGAAAGAAGGTAGAGTTGTTTATACCAATATTCGGCGGTTTATCAAATACATTCTCGGCAGTAATATCGGTGAAGTTCTCACCATTGCTTCAGCGCCACTTTTAGGTTTGGGTGGTGTTCCCCTCTCACCTTTGCAAATTCTCTGGATGAACTTGGTGACAGATGGTTTACCAGCTTTAGCTTTAGCGGTCGAACCTCCAGAACCAGATGTGATGCAACGTCCCCCTTTTAGTCCCCGTGAAAGTATTTTTGCCAGGGGTTTGGGTGCTTACATGGTGCGGATTGGGATTGTATTTGCGATTATTACAATTATTCTCATGCAATGGGCTTATTCTCACGTCCAAATAGCTACCGGAGAAGGTCTAAATCCCGAACGCTGGAAGACAATGGTCTTTACTACTTTATGTCTCGCCCAAATGGGTCATGCGATCGCTATTCGTTCTAACAATCAGCTAACAATAGAGATGAATCCTCTTTCTAATAAATTCGTATTGGGGGCTGTTCTTGCCACTACGATTTTACAGTTAATGCTGGTTTATGTTCCACCACTGCGAGCCTTTTTTGGTACTCATTATCTGCCTTTTAATGAGTTACTAATTTGTATTGGTTTCAGTGCCTTGATGTTTGTTTGGATTGAAGGAGAAAAGATTTTCTTCCGAGTTATGGGCAAGAAGAATGTTTGATTGGTAATTGGTAATTGGTAATTGGTAATTGGTAATTGGTAATAGGTAATAATCAATCAATATTACCTATTACTATGTTTAAATGACTAAAATGGTTTGCTGAACAAATTTTTTACTAATTCCTAAATAAGAGAATATAGTAAATAGTCAAAATTTGATTATTTTTCTCCTGACTCCTGACTCTTGAGGGCAACCACAGGGGGTTTGCCCCTACTGACTCCTGACTCTTGAGGGCAACCACAGGGGGTTTGCCCCTACTAACTCCTGACTCTTGAGGGCAACCACAGGGGGTTTGCCCCTACTAACTCCTGACTCCTTAATGCTTAAATATGTACCTTAAAAATATACACCTAAGAAATTATCGGAATTACCAAGAGCAAAAAATAGATTTTACTGCCCCTAAAACAATTTTAG
Source organism: Sphaerospermopsis kisseleviana CS-549 (assembly GCF_028329225.1). Classification (NCBI taxonomy): domain Bacteria; kingdom Bacillati; phylum Cyanobacteriota; class Cyanophyceae; order Nostocales; family Aphanizomenonaceae; genus Sphaerospermopsis; species Sphaerospermopsis kisseleviana. The sequence goes on from NZ_JAQMTI010000278.1 coordinate 67,491, forward strand.
TCGGTAACAATGCTCAGGGAAAATCTAATTTATTGGAGGCGGTAGAGTTGTTAGCTACATTGCGATCGCACCGTATGGCAAAAGATCGTGATTTAATTAAAGATGGTGAAGATATCGCTCAAATTAATGCTACCCTAGAAAGAAGCTCAGGAATAAGTGATTTAACTTTAACTTTACGCCGAAATGGCCGCCGTAGTGTAGCTATAAATAGTGAAATAGTCCGCAGACAAATGGATTTTCTTGGTGTTTTAAATGCTGTAGAATTTTCTAGTTTAGATTTAGAATTAGTGCGGGGTAGTCCTGAAGTTCGTCGTAATTGGTTAGATACTCTTTTAATGCAACTCGAACCAGTTTATGCTCACATTTTACATCAATATAACCAAGTATTACGACAGCGCAATGCTTTCTTAAAAAGAAGTCAGGAGTCAGGATTCAGGAGTCAGGAGAAAGAATTAGCTATCTGGGATGCACAGTTAGTTAACGCCGGCACAAAGGTAATTAGAAGACGCAACAGAGCTATTCAAAGATTAACACCTATTGCTGCCAAATGGCACGCTAGTATTAGTGGCAGTACAGAAATTCTGGAAATTAATTATTCTCCTAATGTGCCAATAGGAAAAGATGATAATGAAGATATTACACAATCTTTTTTCGGCAAAATTCAACAACGTTCTGTTATTGAATTACACCGAGGTACTACCCTTGTTGGACCCCACAGGGATGAGTTAGAATTAATTATTAATCAAACTCCTGCTCGTCAATATGGTTCTCAAGGTCAACAACGTACTTTAGTTTTAGCTTTAAAATTAGCAGAATTACAATTAATTGAAGAAGTCGTTAATGAAGCTCCTTTACTTTTATTAGATGATGTTTTAGCAGAATTAGATTTATCCCGTCAAAATCAATTACTTGATGCTATTCAAGATCGGTTTCAGACTTTAATTACTACTACTCATTTGGGTGCTTTTGATTCTCAATGGTTAAAATCTTCACAAGTTCTCTTTGTCAAATCAGGAGAAATAGAGTTTCCTGAAAAAGTCTTTTCGTGAGGGAGTTAGGAGTTCCAGAAATTTTTTTATTTTGAAATTGTCTAAATATCAACAAGGTGCAAGCTTTTTTAGCTTTACGTTTCCATTCAATTAATATCCCCAGCGAGTGGGGACTAGAAAACTACGACTATGATGAGTCTGAGTGTGTCTATGTTAGTTTCCATTCAATTAATATCCCCAGCGAGTGGGGACCCCTCCATTTTAAACCCTTACCCAGTAAAGTGTCCAGAGGCAGTTTCCGAAGGTCAGGAAAAAAAGTGGTGAAACAGCTAACCAACAGCGGTAAAAAATCCCTGAAACCGTTACCCAGTAAGCGACCGAAGTTCGCAACGAAAAAATCAATATTTCAGCCATTTTACCTGACCTTCGGAAAAACTACACAATAATCAAGGAGTCAGAAGTTCCAGGAGTTCCTCACTGACTACTTCAAACCTTTGATTTATCAAGGTTTTAGTTTTATTCAGCAACCCCTATTGAGCTAAAAACTGTATTATATCTTACTTGAATTAGTAATGTAATTGTAAAAACTCAATTTTTAATAATATTTATTTATATAAGATATTTATATTTATTGCTTTGAAATAGTGTATTAAAGAAATAATCAAAAATGTAGCGTTTGTATCTTACCATAAAAACAGTAGGTCGATAATTGACAAATAATACGTAAAACTTGCACAAATGACACCTAACACTTGAGTGGATAAACTCTACCGCTTAGACAACATTAAACCACAAGACCGCGCCCAAGTTGGGGATAAGGCGTTTTACTTGAGTAAAATTATGCAAAGGGGCTATCCTGTAGTACCTGGTTTTGTAGTCTCCGCATATGTGTGGCGAGAATTTCTAGAAACTCTCAATAGTTCAGAGTCATTAGTTGCGGACTTACCCTATTCTTCTCTACATTTAGATGTAAGTAATTGGCAACAACTGCAACAGGTGGCTGGCCGTTTGCGTCAGGAAATAATTGCTGGTAGTGTACCACATTATTGGGTAAGTGAGATTTTCCAAGCTGCTAAAACCTGGGAAGGGAAATGTTTAATTTTGCGTCCGAGTTTGAGTATATCATCTGGTAATCAGGTGATGGGAAATATTTCTGGGTTGCTGGAGTCGGTGTTTTGTGTTTGTAATGAGGAAGCTATAGTTGAAGGTTTAAAACAAACTTGGAGTCAGTTGTTTCGTGCTAGAAGTTTACTATATTGGCAGAGTGTCGGCATTAATTTACAACACATTAATTTTGCGGTATTAGTGCAACCGGTAGAAAATGCGATCGCCTCCGGTTCATTCCAAGCTGATACATCAGGAGCAGAAATAGAAGCAACTTATGGATTAGGAATAGCTATTAACAAGGGTGAAATATTACCAGATGTTTACTACATTGAAGAAAACACCGAAGTTATTCAAGAACAACAATTAGGAAATAAAATTCTCGCCTATTCTGTACATGATCCTATATCTGTGACTGCTGAAGAATTACAATCTAGATTAATCACAGATCATAATTGTTTATTCTCCTATCTGCTCAGTGAGGAACAACAAAAGAAGTATGCACTTCCAGAAGAATTTCTGCAACAAATCATTATTTTAGGCAATCAATTATTTAGTGAAATAGGGACAAAATTAACAATAAAATGGACAATTACAATTAATATTCCTACCCCAAAACTTTACATTACTCAAGTTAATGTTCCACCGTTTTTAATTCCTAACTTGCTCCTCAAAGGAATAGGGGCGGCTAGGGGGCAGATAACTGCTACTGCGTATGTCATTCTTGGTTCACAACCCAAACCTTCACAAATACCCAAGGGAGTAATTTTAATCGCTCCTGCTATTACTCCTGATTGGTTGCCTTTACTACATCAAATTGGTGGTATTATTACGGAAAAAGGAGGATTAACCAGTCATGGGGCAATTTTAGCTAGGGAGTTGGGTATTCCTGCTATAGTCAGTGCTAAAAATGCGACTAATTTAATTCAAACTGGTGAAAGTCTCTTGCTTGATGGTGATAGGGGAGAAGTTTATCGTGGTCTAAAAGAGGGTAATATCTTGAAAGATGGAGAAAAAATTTCATTAACCGAGAATAAAAAAGAACAATTTGATCATCATGCAAATCAACCTCATTATGGGTTGAGTAATACTAAAATATTACCGATGATTGCTACCCAATTATTAGTTAATCTTAGTCAAGTAAATTTGATTGAAACAGTACGGGGTTTACCTGTGGATGGGGTAGGTTTGTTACGTTCAGAATTGATGATTTTGAATATTTTGCAGGGACAAAATCCTCATATTTGGCTTTCAAATGGTAGACAAAGAGAATTATTAGAAAGTTTATCTGAGGAGATTAAAAAATTTGCCATTGGTTTTGCACCACGACCTATTTTATATCGTTCTTTAGATTGGCGATCACAGGATTTTCCTTCGTTTAATTATGGTGTAAACTCTGCATCAAGTTCAATTTTAGGTGAACATGGTACTTGGAGTTATGTGAAAAATTCGGCGGTTTTTGAATTAGAATTACAGGCTTTAGCAAGGTTACAAAAAAATGGTTATAGTAATATTCATTTGATGTTGCCTTTTGTGCGGACTGTGGAAGAATTTGTATTTTGTCGTCGTCAAGTTGAAGAAGCTGGTTTAACTGAAAATCCCCATTTTCAATTATGGATCATGGCAGAAGTTCCGAGTATATTATTTTTATTACCTGAATATATTAAAGCTGGGGTAGCGGGAATTTCTATTGGTACTAATGACTTGACACAATTAATTTTAGGTGTGGATCGAGAACAAGGAGAATTAGCAAGTATATTTGATGAACGTCATCCTGCGGTGATGGGTGCGATTTTTCAATTAATTAAAATGGCTAAAGATGGGGGTATTCCTTGTTCTATTTGTGGTCAAGCACCTGCTTTATATCCAGAAATTATTGATAAATTGGTGGAATGGGGTATTAGTTCTATTTCTGTAGAACCGGAAGCGGTGGAAAGGACTTATCAAGCGATCGCTCGTGCTGAACAACGTTTGATTTTAGCAGCAGCGCGGAAACTTTTGGGGAATTGAAAATTGAAAATTGAAAATTACAGCAATTGTTGGGTGATGGGACTAAGTTTTTTTATCTCACGCAAAGGCGCAAAGGAAGACAGGAATTTCAATAATGGACAATTAACAATGAACAATTGACAATTAACTCTCCCTTAAAGCCAAAGGATTGAAAAGTGGAATTTTTGGCTTTTTTCCGCTGGTAAGGGGAGGTTTTAAACCTTAAATGAAACAATTATCAATTATCAATTGTCAATTATCAATTGATAAATATGCTGTCATAGCAGGTGGATAAGATTGTTAAAAATTGTATGGGAAAATGATAAATTTTGGGATAAGTTATATATAAGTTATATAATTAAAATATCATTGCAGATGAAGATCAAATTATCTGAATATGGATCAATCTCAATCTTCTTCTTTGTATCATCAAGATTTCTATTGTTGGACACAACAACAAGCTAAAGCTTTAGAAGAAAGGCTAGTTTTAGAATTAGACTGGCAACATTTACAAGAGGAAATTCAATCTTTGGGAAGGCAGGAATATCGAGAATTAGCAAGTCGTTTGGGTGTATTATTAGGTCATCTCTTAAAATGGGAATATCAACCGGAAAACCGTTCTCGCAGTTGGTTTTTAACAATTAGAGAACAACGTCGCGCTATTCTCCGACATCTGCGACAAAACCCTAGTTTAAAATCTCGTATGGAAGAAGCTATGTTAGATGGTTTTGAAGCAGGAGTTGATTTAGCTTTACGGGAAACTAATTTACCGTTAAGAACTTTTCCCGAAAATTGTCCTTATTTATTTGATGATATTATTGCTGATGATTTTTTGTGTGATACCAGTCAGGACTGGAAAGGATAATTTTTGAAGATGCTCCAGTTATAAGTTATATCACTAAGAGAATTTATCAAGCGATCGCTTGGCAAAATCTCAAGGCAAAATAGAGAAACAGCAAACACCAAGAAGGTATTTATGGAAATTTCACCATACATCAGCATAGACCCTGCTATTCATCACGGCACACCCTTTTTTCAGCAAGCCCCACATAAGTTTTTATGGGTTGTCTCTAAAAAAGCAACTTTGAAAGGGTGATTTATCATTCCTGTCCACACTTTACGCCGCAAATTTATAAACTGGAATTTGCATAAACCGAACTGGTTGAGTTTTCTGCAAAATAATTTGCTGTAACTGTTCAACAGTTTCAGGAGAAAAGAATTGCTCACCAGTTTCTATGTTGACTCTAGCTGGTACATTTTCGACTATAAAAAATTGACCATCTTTTTCTAATGAGTAAGTAACTCTTTGCTCTACAAAGTTTTCGTTAAAATTGTTATTCTGCATTACTTTTCCTCCTAGTAAAATCATCACTCCAGCGATGAGAGTCAGGCTCGTACACTGTAATAATTTTAATCAATGAACGTGACGGATAACTACATTGTACATGAATAGGGCGACCATTTTGGGTAAAACCATGAATTAGACAACTAGCTCCATACTTATCATTTGGATAATCTTCAATTATTTTTCCGTTTTGAATTGCCTTTTTAATTTCCTTGACTCCAATACCTCTGAGTATAGACTGATCAACTCCATGTTTAGAAAACTCGAATTGATCCTGAGAAAATTTCGTTTGTATTTCTTCAAGAGAAACTGACATTATTTTATCTCTTTGCTCAAGAACTTAACAATCCCAGAGGTTTGACTATTGTAAATTTTGTAAACCCATAGCAATTTTACTGTGTTTTTCAATTTGTCCCATTACCTGTTTTGCTCGTTGAATAACCACCGCAGGTAAACCCGCTAACCTCCCAGCTTCAATACCATAAGATTTATCAGCACCACCGGGTTGCACTTGATGTAAAAAGATAATTTGATCAGGCAATTCTTTCACCGTAACTTGATAATTTGCCACATTATCAATAATACTCGCTAACTCATTTAACTCATGATAATGGGTAGCGAAAATAGTCCGAGCTTTAATCTCCACTGCTAAATATTCTGCCACAGCCCAAGCAATAGATAAACCATCAAAAGTTGCAGTACCCCGACCAATTTCATCTAATAAAACCAAAGATTTCGCAGTTGCATGATTTAAAATATTAGCAGTTTCATTCATTTCTACCATAAAAGTAGATTGACCAGTTGCCAGATCATCAACCGCACCCACACGGGTAAAAATGCGATCGCAAACTCCCAAGCGTGCCGACATAGCAGGTACAAAACTTCCAATTTGTGCCATTAACTGAATTAAACCCACCTGCCGTAAATAACAACTCTTACCACTAGCATTAGGACCAGTCAAAATAACCAAATCAGGGTAAAATGTATCATTCTTTCTTCTTTTCTCTTCTTCCTTCGCTTCCTTCGTTCCTTCGTGGTTCATTCCTCCGTAATTCTTCCCACCTAACCAAGTAGAATTAGGAACAAAAAACCCAGAAGGTAAAGATTGTTCAACCACCGGATGACGACCATCAATAACCTCAACCTCCCGTCCCTCCACCATTTCCGGCCGACAATAACCCTGATGTACCGCTAACTCCGCCAACCCACATAATACATCAGCAGCAGCCACCGCACGGGAAATATTGCGAATAGTATCCGCGTGTTCAGCCACTTCATCCCGTAAAGCGGCAAAAATCTCATATTCTAGCTGATTTAAGTCATCTCGCGCCGTTAATATCCGCGCTTCTCGCTCTTTCAACTCAGGAGTAATGTAACGTTCCTCATTCGTCAACGTTTGCTTACGGATGTAATTCTCAGGAACTTGATCTGATTTAGAGCGTGAAATACTAATATAATACCCAAAAGTCTTATTAAACCCGACCTTTAAATTAGGAATACTCGTTCTCGCTCTTTCATCAACTTCTAACGTTGCGATCCATTGTTGATCTGCTTCTACTGTTGCTTTTCTTTCATCCAATAGGGGATTTATACCAGGACGAATTAAACCGCCTTCCTTTAAATGATTAGGTGGTGATTCTACTATGTGCAGTTGTATTTTTTTTGCTAATTCTTCCAGTACGGGAGGGACTTTTTGCAAAGCTTTCAAAAAAGGCGATCGCCCTTCTGCTGCTATGTTAGCTAATTCAGGTAAAAGAGAGATAGAATCAGCTAACGCGACTAAATCCCGTGCATTTGCCCTTCCTGAACCTGCGCGACCTGCTAACCTTTCTAAATCGTATATTTTCCTTAATAATGTTCGTAAATCTTGTCGTAAAGGTGTATTCTCAACTAACTCCTGAATACTATCTTGTCTAGCTTTAATACCTTTGATATCAAGTAGCGGTTGTAACAACCATCTTCTTAACGCCCGACTACCCATAGCGGTGCTGGTTCGGTTTAAAGCCCATAATAAAGAACCGTGAAATGTGCCATCGCGGACAGTTTGGGTAATTTCTAGGTTGCGACGGGTTTGATGATCTACGATGAGGTAATCGGTTAAGGTATAGGTGCGTAATAATTGCAGAGATACGGGGTTTTGTTTTTGGGTATCTTCCAGATATTCCAACAGTCCACCAGCAGCGCGGACTGCAAGGGGGAGATGTTCACAACCGATACCTTCGAGCGATCGCAATTTGAATTTCTGCAATATTTTACTTCTAGCTTCGGCTTGAGAAAAGGGAAGTTGCGATCGCAAACTATAACAAAATGTGGGTGGTAAACACTGAGGAAGGGAAGGGGAAGTTTCCCCCGGACGTAGTAAAGTACCTAAATTCGGTGCATTGGTGGGGAAAAGCACTTCAGAAGGTTGTAACCTCATTAATTCTTGAGTGAGGTGTTCTAAATCACTGCCTTGAGTGGTGAGAAATTCCCCAGTTGAGATATCAGCATAACCTAAACCCCAATGATTCACCGCAATTACCACAGCCGCTAAGTAATTATTGCGACTGGCTTTGAGCATTCCTTCTTCTAGCAAAGTTCCCGGTGTGAGGATGCGGGTAACTTCCCGTTTCACTAAACCTACTGCTTCTGATGCGTCTTCTACTTGGTCACAAATTACTACAGCGTAACCTTTTTCTACTAACATGGTTGTATATCGTTCCCATGCGTGATGAGGTACACCAGTCATAGCTACCCGACCCACATCACCCCCGTGTTTACTGGTGAGGACTAATTCTAATTCTCTGGAAACGGTTACAGCGTCTTGAAAGAAGGTTTCAAAGAAGTCACCAACACGATACAGCAGCAACGCATGGGGGTATTTATCTTTCATTTCTACGTAGTGCTGATACATTTTACTCAGCTTGCTGCGGTCTTCTACCAGTTTTGTATCGCTGAGAGGTGTGTTTTGTGATTGGGGTTCTGGTGTGGTCATGGTAGATGCTGCGATTTTTGGCACTATTCTTGATGATAGCGTGATGTGGGGGAATGGGTGCGATCACTTAAAGTTTATTTATTTTTAGCGAGCTTCCAAAAATTCCTCAACTGTTAAATTGATATCACTGGCAATTTTACGTAATAAAGTCGGTGCAATATCACGTCCTTTGTGAAAGGGAACGGTTGTTCCTCTACCATCTGCATGACGAAACTGTTTGTGAGAACCAGTTTGACGCACTTCTACAAATCCAAGATTTTCTAAAATACGCACTACTTCTTGAGGTTTAAGAACAGGAATATTGCTCATGCTGACTGAAGTGTAATTTGTTGTATACCAATAAATTCCGTCTCAAATTCTGGTTCTTTGTCTTCCAGCAGCATTTCAATTACTTCACGTAAATTTTGCTGTAATTCGTCTAATGTTTCTCCTTGAGAATGTGCTCCTGGAAAACCTGGAACATAACCAACATAAAGTTTTGTTTGTGGATCTCTTTCAATAATTGCGGTGAAAGTTTTCATAGAATGTTATGTGAGATTATATGTTTTAATTGTAGATTATTTTCGACTACTGCGACGGGTGGGTGTGGTTGGTGGTGGTGGTTCTTGAGATTTCAATTTTTCATCATCAGTGAGAAATTCTACATGAAACCCTTTTTCACTATAATAATACCAACCTAAGACGACAATACTGGCATCACCCATAGAGGTGTTTTGTACAGCTTGGTTGGGAAATGTAGCAGCTAACTTTTTCAATCCTTCTGTTTCCCATAATACAATTTGTTCACGAAAAGCAGCCCAAGGACTTGTTTCATCAGCAGCAAAAATCATAATTTCTGCAAATTTTTCCGCCGATGTCCATTTATCGCCGGTTTTCGCTTGTGCAATGTGATTTCCGGTTTCAATAACTGTAGCTAAGGGAAGTATCAAAGTTGTTCCTTTTTTAATTTCTGTGTGAATTTTCTCATTTACAAGTTCAAAATCCCATTTATTATTACCCGCAGTTTCTTTACCTGGAACTTTTAACCAAACACATAATAAAGATGTATCTATTAATAAAACTTTTCTCATTTTTTTTAAATTACTCCCCCAATTATACACCATGAGAAAGACTACGTTCAATTGCGCCTTTTGTTGTCATTTGTCCCAAGGAATAAGAAGCAAATAATTTAGGGAAGTTTTCAATATCTTCTAATAAGGTAAGTTTACTTTCTCCGGTTTCTGAATCTCGATGTGCAACAACTACAAAAGGAACTATTTCTGAACCAAAAGCATCTAGTAAAGCTGGGTTATGGGTGGTTAGTAAAATATCAATATTGCGTTTACTGCCAATTTCTTTTAATATTTTTACTAATAATGCTGCACGGGAAGGATGTAAACCATTATCTATTTCTTCAATGACAATTTGACTACCTTCAGGACGGGTTAATAATGCTGTGAGAATTGCTAAAAATCGCAATGTTCCATCTGACATACTTCTAGCATCAATTTCTGTAATTTCTCCTGGTTTCCATTCTTCTTGACAGTACAGCATTGCATCTGTTTTTAGTCTTCCTACTGGTTCAGACCATACTTTTTTAATATCACCTTCTGGTAAATATTTAATATATTCAGATAGGGTATTTTCAACTTCTGATTTTTTATCGTCTGGTAATGCTGCTAATACTCCAGCAATATTTGAACCATCGCTTTCTAGGTTTTCAGAAAGTCGGGAATAGTCACGCATTGTAGATGGAATGGGATTAATAAATAATATATTTTCTAAATTAGATACCACAAACTCTTGAACTTTCTTTTTTGCTGGTAAAAATATATCTTTAACCTCTTTACTAAAAACCATATTACCACCTTTATTAGTGTTATCTATAATCTTGTTTGCATATAAATCACTAAGACTAAAACTACTACCTGTATTATTGAGATTACTTCTATTGTTGTGTCCTGTCTTTAAAGTAAACTTTTTTAAGTAAATCCCTTGTTCGTGATAATATAAATCACTGTCAATATCTTCTTGTAGTATTTGACAATCAGGTAATGTTTGTATTTTCAAATTATATAAATAATCATCATCTTCACCTCCAAGTAACGCCTTTAAAGTAAACTCATTTACACCTTTCCTTGCAGCACCTTCAACACCACCACGAATAGCAGGAAGTGTTTTATCTCCTGCTAAAGCTGTTTCAATATTTTCACCATTAGCTATTCTTTGTAAAAATTCTAATGCTTCAACCACATTAGACTTACCACTTGCATTAGTTCCAATAAGCACAGTTAAAGGATCAAGGGGAAGTTCAGCATAACGGAAACTTTTCCAATTTTCGAGAATCAGTTTTTTCAGCATAATTAACAACAAATATATTTTAGTGATTTAATCATTGTAATATAAATCAAATGTTTTTATTCTATGTCAGTGTTTCTGGTTTATGGTGTTACTCCTAATCTTTAAGTATATGTTTGGTTGATAACATTTTTATTTGTTATAGCAAATTATTACATAATAATACTTATTTAAAAACATGGTTGATGATTTTATGGGGTAATGGAGGCGATCGCTTAAAGTTGTTGATGTTTAATTTTTTTTTCTCACGCAGAGACGCAGAGGCGCAGAGAGAGACACAAAGAGAGATTATCGGTTATTATAGACAAAAACAGGGTTATAGAGATAACATCTTATGATTGGTAAGATTCTCCGTCAACGTTACCAAATTATCAAACAATTAGGTGCAGGTGGGTTTGGGGAAACTTACCTTGCAGAAGATTTAGATATTCCTGTTACTCCTAAACCGGTTTGTGTCGTTAAACGGTTACAACCTACGGTTATTGATCCAGAAATTATTAGATTATTTGAACAGGAAGCACAAATATTATATCAATTAGGACAAAATCACGATCAAATTCCTAAATTGTATGCTTATTTTCAGGAAGGTCAAAATTTTTATTTGATTCAAGAATTTATTGATGGATATGATTTAACTCAAGAAATAACACCTGGTAAAAACTTGAGTGAAGGTGATGTAATTCAACTTTTGCGAGATGTTTTAGAAATATTGGTTTATGTCCATGAAAATAAGGTGATTCATCGGGATATTAAACCTGCAAATATTATGCGGCGGAAGGATGGGAACTTAGTATTAATTGATTTTGGGGTGGTGAAACAAATTAATACTACTATTGCCATGAAATCAGGGTTAACAAGTAAAACTGTAGGTGTTGGTACTCATGGGTATATGCCACCAGAACAGGGTTTTGGTAAGCCTAAATATAGTAGTGATATTTATGCTTTAGGAATGACAACCATTGAAGGATTAACTGGAATTTCTCCTAATACGTTATCAGAAGATGAGGAAGGAGAAATCATTTGGACTAATTTGGTTTCAGTTAGTCATCAATTAGAGAATTTTATTAATAAAATGGTGCGTTATGATTGGCGACAACGTTATAAAGTTGCCAAGGAAGCATTAGAAGAATTAAATCAAGTTTTTTCAACTGTTAAACAACAGAATAGACAGTCATTAACACAAAATCAGTCCAGTGAATATTGGTTTAAACAAGGAGTTAAATTATTTGATCCAGAAAGGTATGAAGAAGCAATTTCATCCTTTGATAAGGCAATTGCTATTCAACATGACAAACATGAAGCCTGGTTTTGCAGAGGTTATTGCCTAAATAAGTTAAAAAAACATGAAGAAGCAATCTCATCTTTTGATCAAGCCATTGCTATTAAAACTGACTTCTACAAAGCTTGGTATAACCGTGGTAATTCCCTATACAATTTAGAAAGATATCAAGAAGCAATTTCATCTTATAAAAAAGCTATTACCATTCAACCTGACTATGCTAATGCTTGGAATGGCCGCGCTAATTCCTTATGGTGTCTAGGAAGGTACGAAGAAGCACTAAAATGTTATGAAAAGGCAATTAGTATTCAACCAGATGATGAACTTTATATCAATAATCGTAATGATTTATTAAAACAATTAGGGCGTTCCAGTTAGTAAATTGCAGTAAAGAAATTATGTTAAATTATACCATCAGTTCCGGCAATATCTTTCAAGATTTAGGTTTTGCAAATGCAGAAGAAAAACTAGCCAAAGTTAAATTAGCTTCTGTCATTGCCGATATTTTAAAACAACAACAAATCACACCAAAGCTGGACAAATTTTAGGTTTATAACTTGCACAAGTCAATAATTTAAGTAACGGTATTCTCAAAGAATTTACCATTGAAAATTTATTAAGTTTTTTAATAAAATTGGCTCAAAATGTAGAAATAATGGTAACAAATCAACACACGGAAACCTAGAGGATAAACTAATGCGTGAAATCAAATGTAACTTTTGCGGAAGTCCCCATTATGAACAACGCCAAATTGATTATTTATATCGCCATCAAGGACAATATTTATTAGTTCCTAATACTCCGGTGCAAATTTGTCTTGATTGTGGCATGATTTATTATGATGCCAAAATTTTGAAGAAAATTGAACAGTATTTTTTTGACATCTATCAAAATCATCAACAACCTGATGAATATTTATCTATTCCTACTAAGGTTTTTTGATAAGTGAAATAATTAGGTAAATTAGGAAATATATGCAAGCTGAAGAGTTTGATACTAAATTTGACAATGATGAAGATATCACTGAGTTTTTAGACCTATATCAAGCACGTCGTCCCAGTTATGAACAAAAAAGAGTGAATATTGATTTTCCTGTGTGGATGATAGAAGCATTGGAAAAAGAAGCAAAACGTTTAGGTGTCACTTCTGATTCTATACAGGACTTACGCAAAAGGAAACGAAAGTAGGGGTAATTCATGAATTACCCCTACGCAAGAATAAGGTTTTCAGTCACATCTTGCGTAAGTCCTACTATAATTAAATTATGGCTTGCTGAACGTCTTGATAAAAAGGTAATTACTGGTTAGTTTCATTAGTTATGAAACAACAAAAATGTTCCATTTTTAGGTTATGCTAGGAATTAAATACAATCATTAGACTAACAAACTGAGGTAAAAATGACAGATTTAGAAATACATGAAAAAATTAAACAACAAATATCCCAACTTCCACCAGAACAACTTTCCTTATTAAGTGAATTTCTCGACTCTCTCCTCACCAAAAACACCGTAAACCAAAAGCAATTACTCCGTATTTCTCCTATAAAAAGAGGCAAAAAAGCAGGTGATTTGTTACAGTATGCGGGAACTTGGCAAGGTGATGATTTAGAAGATTGTTTGCGTTTTGTTCAAGAAACCCGTTCTCAAACGCAGTTTTAATTTTTATTACTATCTATGTCTTATTTACTGGATACTAACCACTGTAGTTACATTATCAACGGTAATCCTCAAGTTACCAATATCTTAAAATCCTATGCTGGTTTAACAATTGGTGTGAGTATTATAACATATTCTGAACTGCTATATATGACAGAAAAATCAGAACTAAAATATCAAAATCTTAGTGCAGTTCAGAAATTTTTATCTCAAGTCGATCTGTATTTTCTGGATGAAGAAACAGCTATTATTTACAGTCGTCTCAAAGCATCTGTTTTTAATTATTTTGCACCCAAAGAAAAAAGCAAACGTCGTAGTTTCAAAATTGAAAATCTGGGATTTAGTGATCATGATCTTTGGATAGCAGCAACAGCTATTCAATACAATCTTACTCTAGTTTCTGCTGATAGCGATTTTAGGCGCATTCATGAAGTAGAGAATTTTTCCCTAGAATCATGGATATAAAATGATGAAGCATTACGAAAAGCGCCTCTACTCAAGAGATTAACAAAAAATCACACTTTTTTATCCTCAAACAAATCTCACCTTACCTCTAAACCTTCCTTAACTTCACCCACAATACCATCAACATCATCAACCTTCTTCAACTCCCCCGCTTTCCAACTATCAGCAATATCCTTAATAAAACTAGCAATAGGAATCGCTACCAACAAACCTAAAACCCCGCCTAATTTCGCCCCAATTAATAAAGAAATTACCACCCAAACAGGATTTAAACCTGTTAAATTTCCTAACAATCTCGGAGCGACAATATTAGAATTAATTTGATCAATTGCTACAGCTATAGCCGCAACTTCTACCCCTTCCCAAAAGTTCTCTAAAGCTACCAACAAACTCACAATACCAATACCTATTCCCGTACCAAAAGGGAAAAGAGAGAAAAACCCAATTGCAATACCAAATAATAACGCTAAAGGAATCCTTAAAGCCACAAATGCTAAAGTAACTGTGACAGCTAAAATCGCTCCTAAAGTCGCTTGTCCAATAAAATAATTTTGGAAATCTTCTTTTAATAAAGCTCTCACTTTTATGCTAATATAACTGGGAAACCATTGGTAAATACCATCCCATAATTTTTCACCATTTAATATTAGGTAAATAGTTAAAACGATAGCTAAAAGAAAATTCACTAAAAATCCAATAGTATCAAAAGCAAAACCCAAAATTTTACCGGTAAAAGATTGAAATTGACTGGAAATTTTTTCTAACAACTGCGTAGCTAAACCACTAATATTAACAGGTAAATCTTGTTGTGTAGCTGCCCAATTTAAAAAAGCTTGTAATTGTTGAGTTCCTGAATCTATCCAAACAGGAAGAATATTAACTAATTCGTTGAGTTGTTGAAAAATCAAAGGTACTAAAATTACACCAACTGCTCCTAAAATTACTATTGCTAAAAGCAGCACTCCTGCAATAGCTAAATTACGTGGTACTCCCTTTTGATTGAAAAATTTGATGGGATAGTCTAAAACAAAAGATAATAAAATAGCGACAGAAACAACGCTTACCAAAGGTTGAAAATATTGGACAACCTGAATTAATAACCATCCGTTCAGAATGATCAGAGGAAAAGCCAAACCAAAAGTTAACCAGCGGGGAAGTTTATTTACTATTTGCATAAAATACTATGATGATTCTCTCTACAATTTCTAAATAATTTCTTCTGTCACCTGTCACCTGTCACCTGTCACCTACTATAAAATCAAGCATAATCCGTTGATGAATAATTCCTAAAGGTCTAAATTCTCCAGCTATTGCCGAATAACAACTACCCCTTTCAATATCTTCCCTTGTTAATAATCCCATATCCCAACCTTCATTTAAAACCAGTTGATCTAATCCTACTAATAATGGTGCTTGAAAAACATAACGAATAACTCTCTCATCGGAATAGATTCCAAATTTAACAAAAGAAGGTAACTCATAACTGATTTCTTCTTTTACTTCCCGCACCAGTGCTATTTCTGGGGTTTCATCTGCTTCTAAATGTCCACCGAATAAACCCCAACACCCAGCAGCAGCTATGGTGGGGATATTGTCCCGTAGCTGCATGAGATATTTATTGTCTTGGTAGAGAATAACAATCGCTACTTGTGGAATTTGATCATTCATATATTATTCTTCCTCTATTATTCTTCCTCTAAGTAAACTTCCCCAAACTCTTGCCCAGCCAAGGGAATACTTTTGTATCTTACCTTACCCTTTAATACTACCTCTTGTCCCACCTTTAAATTACTTTGATTAGTTACAACCCAAATTTTACCGCTGGCATCAGCAATTTGATATGCTTGCTGCTTGAGCAAAGGAGCGTGTTTTTCTATCTTTCCTTGGATGTAAACAGTAGCTTGATTATCCTGTGCTGGTTTAATTTCCTGAATTGGTGTAACATTTGCGCCAATCCTCAGATTTTGTAAATTCATTTCACCAGGTTTACCGTTAGCACAACTACACAGTCCCACTACCAAAAAAAAAGCTAATCCTTGATGAAAAGATTGCAAAGAAGTACGTTGTATTTGTTGTTGAACAGCACGCAATTGAGAGAATTTTTGCATTAATCCTTACCTTGTTACCAGTTTCTTCAAGTTTCTATTAATACTAGCTATGTTGCACTGATAAAAAAAGGCTTGAGGTCATCCTTTTATTCTTTATCCTTCAGTTGACGCAGTTAATCTGAGAAAATAGTTAAGGCAATAGGCGACTGGTGATTGGTGATTGGTGACAGTAAAAAGGCAAAAGGCAAAAGGCAAGAGGCAAGAGGCAAGAGGCAGGAGGTAAATATTTCTCCCCAGTCCCCAGTCCCTCACAGGGGTAGGTTTTTAATATTATCTGTTGAGGCAGGACTAGGAAGACAAGGAGGGAAAGTAGACAAGGAAGATTTTCTCCGCACAATAGTCTTTTTGTTACCAATATAATATGATTTTGTACGGTTTTCCTCCCTTGTCCACTGTCCTTCCTTGTCCCCCAAGTCTTGCCCTCACGACAATGTAAAATACCTACCCTTGTGAGGTCCCCAGTCCCCAGTCCCCAGTCCCCAATAACTAATAACTAATGACAATGGAAACAAAAACCGCAAAAATCCTTGATGGTAAAGCATTAGCCGCTAAAATTCAGAAAGAATTAGCTACTACCATCGCAGAAGTACAACCAAAAATTGGCCGACCTCCAGGTTTAGCAGTATTAATGGTAGGAGATAACCCCGCCTCAGCAGCTTATGTCAGCAACAAAGAAAAAGCTTGTGCTAAAGTGGGGATTGCTTCTTTTGGTAAACATTTTCCCACCCACACCAACCAAACTGAACTAGAGGAAGTCATTGCAGAACTTAACCAAGATCAACGGGTAGATGGAATTTTAGTACAGTTACCCCTACCTAATCATTTGGATGCTATAAGTCTTTTACATAAAATCGCCCCAGATAAAGACGCTGATGGACTGCATCCAGTGAACTTAGGGCGTTTGGTGCGAACTGAGGCAGGTTTACGCAGTTGCACACCAGCGGGAGTAATGCGACTACTAGAAGAATATAAAATTCCCCTGGTGGGAAAAAAAGCAGTAGTAGTAGGACGTAGTATCTTAGTGGGTAAGCCAATGGCGTTAATGCTATTAGATGCTGATGCTACAGTTACCATTGCCCACTCCCGCACCCAAAACCTCACAACCATCACCCAAAACGCTGATATTCTCGTTGCAGCAGCAGGTATTCCCAGATTAATCACTGCTGACATGGTGAAACCAGGCGCTGTTGTGGTAGATGTGGGAATAAATCGCGTCACCGATAGCAGTGGTAAAAGTCGTTTAGTGGGCGATATTGATTTTGCGCCAACTGCTAATGTGGCAGAATATATTACCCCTGTTCCTGGTGGTATTGGTCCAATGACAGTCGCCATGTTACTGCAAAATACCGTCTCTAGCTATTTGCGGACAAACAGTAACTAAGCAAATTTCAGATTTATGGAATCTAACTAAAATCCAAAATCCAAAATCCAAAATCCAAAATCCAAAATCCAAAATCCAGTGAGTGTTTCTGCTCCTCTACACCGTAAAATTGTCACACATATCACCATAAACCGAAAATTTTAGGAATTGAAGCATGGTAGTAACAGATAACTTGCAAAAGACATCAGAACCAGCCAGGTTTAACCTCGCTGCCTATCTCAAAGAACGACAAAGGCTTTGTGAGACTGCTTTGGATCAATCAATTCCTGTCGTTTATCCAGAAAAGATTTATGAAGCTATGCGCTACTCCCTCTTAGCAGGAGGTAAGCGTGTACGTCCTATCCTATGCCTTGCTACCTGTGAAATGATTGGTGGCAGCATTGAAATGGCCATGCCAACAGCTTGTGCTGTGGAAATGATCCACACCATGTCTCTAATTCATGATGACTTACCCGCAATGGATAATGATGATTACCGTCGTGGTAAGTTGACAAATCATAAAGTCTACGGCGAAGATATCGCCATTTTAGCCGGGGATGGCTTGTTAGCATTGGCTTTTGAGTTCGTAGCCTCCCAAACCCCCGAAAATGTCCCTACACAAAGAACTTTACAAGTAATTGCCCGTCTCGGTAAGGCTTTAGGCGCTGCCGGTTTAGTTGGTGGTCAAGTGGTAGATTTAGAATCAGAAGGAAAATCAGATATTTCCCTAGAAACTTTGAATTTTATTCATAACCACAAAACCGCCGCCCTCTTAGAAGCTTGTGTAGTGTGTGGGGGAATAATTGCTGGCGCATCCCCAGAAGATGTACAAAAATTAACTCGTTATTCTCAAAATATTGGTCTAGCCTTCCAAATCATTGATGATATTCTGGATATAACCGCTACTCAAGAACAACTAGGTAAAACCGCAGGTAAAGACCTTACAGCACAAAAAGTTACCTATCCCAGCTTATGGGGAATTGAAGAATCACGCGCTAAAGCACAACAGCTAGTTGAAGAAGCTTGTGCAGAACTAGAAAGTTTTGGTGAAAAAGCAGTACCCTTACAAGCGATCGCTCACTTTATTATCAATCGCAATCACTAGGGAGAATTTTGGATTTTGGATTTTGGATTTTGGATTTTGGATTTTAGGATTTTAGGATTTTAGGATTTTGGATTGCACAATCCCAAATTTAAAATCACAACCACAAAACTGCCAAATTTTAGTTACAAAATCATCCACCACAATCATGTTATAGCGACAGTCAATGTTGTACTTCATGAACAGATGATCAAACTTAAACACATACAGACTTTATACTCTGACACCTGTCACCTGTCACCTGTCACCTGTTATACTGCTAATGGCTGAAAGCTGAAGGCTGACTGCTAAAAAAACTGTTCCTCAACACACAAGTGCTGCTCTTATTCAATCACCTAACCAAAAAACCATGCAGGACTTATGCGACATTTTCAACAACCGGGTGCTACTGGTTGCACTTGTGGCTTGTTTTGTTGCTCAAGGATTAAAACTCATCGTTGAAGTCATCAAACATCAAAAAGTGGATCTGCGTGTCTTAGTGACTACCGGAGGTATGCCTAGCGCCCATTCAGCTTTAGTCACAGCTTTAGCCACAGGAGTTGGGCAAACTATCGGTTGGTCATCTCCAGATTTTGCTGTAGCTGCGGTATTTGCCATCATTGTTATGTACGATGCAGCTGGAGTTCGCCAAGCAGCAGGTAAGCAAGCTCGCATACTCAATCAAATGATTGATGAATTATTTCATGAAAAACCAGACTTTTTCCAAGACCGTCTCAAAGAACTACTCGGACATACACCAGTTCAAGTCATAGCTGGTTCAGTTTTAGGTGTCACCATTTCCTGGTTAGCTAGAGCCGCTTATTAGTAAGGTGACAGGTGACAGTTGACAGTTGACAGTTGACAGTTGACAGTAAGAAGGGAAGAGAGAATAGGTAATTCATAATTCATAATTCATAATTCATAATTGGTAATTGGTAATTGGTAATTGGTAATTGGTAATATTATTCCCAATCACCAGTCCCCAGTCCCCAGTCCCCAATCACCAGTCCCCAATCACCAATCACCTTACTGTGACAACTGAACGCAGTAACATGACTTTTCTACCATCTGCTAACAGGGCAAAAAAACCATTCTCCGTCAGTTTTTGCAATGTCCTGTATGCCTCTGTTTGGTTGGTAGTATAAACAGCCAGTAGATAGGGGCGTTGTCCATAGGAAACTAAACCAACACTACCTCCTACCGTTCTTTGTACATTTTTGGCTAGTTCCGGGCGGTTGAAATAATCTACCAACACAGCAAAACCTTCTCCCAAAACTCTGGGATTATAACTAACTGTCTGATTTGGTAGAGTTGCTGATGGGATTATTGCTGGTGTTACCGTTGCTGTTGTTGGTGCTGTTGGTGCTGTTGCTGCTGTTGGTCGAGTCGTAATAATAGCAGACAAGCCAACAACGTTGTTAACATATCTTGCCCAACGGTTAGCATCTTCAATCTTGTTAAAACCACCAACTCGCGTTACTGTTTCATTCAGATATTTACAAGTAACAGTTTTTAGGTCAGATGGTAAGGCACTACGTAACTGCTGTTGATTATTAACCGTAGGACTAACAACCAACAACAGATACTCCCCCGCACTGGGAGGTTGACAGGCAGGAATGGTTTGTTGGGATAAAACAGGACTAATACCAGTAATTATTGGAGCTACTGCTAATAATAAAGCACTTGGTAAATAATGAACTTTTGGTAAAAACATTTGGTGTATACCTAGTATTGTATAATTTATAACTTATTTCAGGAAATAGGAAATAGGAAATAGGGAATAGGGAATAGAGAACAAAAGGCAAAAGTTAATATTCTTCCCCAGCCTTTCCTGCCTTTCCTGCCTCCTGCCTCCTGCCTCCTGCCTCCTGCCTCCTGCCTCCTGCCTCCTGCCTCCTGC
>NZ_JAQMTI010000279.1:0-43434 GCF_028329225.1 Sphaerospermopsis kisseleviana CS-549
ATAGGTGACAGGTGACAGGTGACAGTGAAGAAAGCAGGGGAAGCAGGGGAAGCAGGGGAAGCAGGGGGAGAATATTAACTTCTGACTCCTGACTTCTGACTCCTGACTCCTGACTCCTGACTCCTGACTCCTGACTCCTGACTCCTATTCCCATTTCTGAAAGAAAATATTACAAAGTATTAAGAGCAGTAATAAATGCTCAACATAATGCCGGAGAATATTTTGCGGAAGGATAATTAAGTTTTTCAACTTATGTACTTTTGTTGAGTAAATGTGACTCACTTTGTACTAAGATGCAAAACAGTTATCAATCAAATCAAAGTCTTACCAGTTTAAAAACTGGTGTCATTAGTTTTGGAGGAATCCATTAATGAGTATCGTCACGAAGTCCATCGTGAATGCTGATGCAGAAGCTCGCTACCTCAGCCCTGGTGAATTAGATCGCATTAAGAGCTTTGTTTCTGGTGGCGCACAACGTCTCCGCATCGCTCAAGTATTGACCGACAACCGCGAGCGCATCGTTAAGCAAGCTGGCGATCAATTGTTCCAAAAGCGTCCTGATGTTGTTTCTCCCGGTGGTAACGCTTACGGTAAAGAAATGACAGCTACCTGTCTTCGTGACTTAGACTACTACTTGCGTCTTGTAACCTACGGAATCGTTTCTGGCGATGTCACCCCCATCGAAGAAATCGGTATCGTTGGTGTACGTGAAATGTACAAGTCCTTGGGTACTCCCATTGACGCTGTTGCTGGTGGCGTTGCTGCTATGAAAGCTGTTGCTTCTACCTTGTTGTCTGCTGAAGACACAGCTGAAGCTGGCGCTTACTTCGACTACGTTGTTGGTGCAATGTCATAGGTTACAGCTAATTAACTGCTGAAACTGAAAACTGTTGCAATCAATCTGGAAATAAGGAAATAACAACAATGCAAGACGCAATTACCTCTGTAATTAATTCCTCTGACGTTCAAGGTAAATACCTTGATACCGCTGCTTTAGAAAAGCTCAAAGGTTACTTCGCTACTGGTGAACTGCGCGTTCGTGCAGCTACAACCATCAGTGCTAACGCTGCTGCGATCGTTAAAGAAGCTGTAGCTAAATCCTTGTTGTACTCTGATATCACCCGTCCCGGTGGTAATATGTACACCACTCGTCGTTACGCAGCTTGTATCCGTGACTTGGATTACTACTTGCGTTATTCTACCTACGCTATGTTGGCTGGAGATCCTTCCATCCTCGACGAGCGTGTATTAAACGGCTTGAAAGAAACCTACAACTCCTTGGGTGTACCCGTAGGCGCTACCGTTCAAGCTATCCAAGCTATGAAAGAAGTAACTGCAAGCTTGGTTGGTCCTGACGCTGGTAAAGAAATGGGCGTTTACTTTGACTATATCTCCTCTGGCTTGAGCTAGGAGTAAGTTTGCACTTACTGCACTTATAATTTAGGTGCGGCTTGATTAAGGTCTGGAAATCAACCATGAGTTCTAGGTCGTTCTATTGCTTACTAAACATGAGTATTAGCGGTCTAGTGTTGATGTTTGATTTCCAGGCTTTGAAATGTAAGGAGTAAGGAGTCAGGAGTCAGAAGTCAGGAGTCAGAATAATATTGATTTTTGGCTTGGTAAATTGAGATTTGACCGATGACAGCTAAATCATTTAAATCCTTACAGATAAATTAAAGATTTGTACTCAAGATTTTTGAGATAAAAAAGTTTTTCCAAACAAACACGGAGTTTAGAAAAAAATGGCTCGTTTATTTAAAGTAACTGCTTGTGTTCCTAGCTTAACTCGCACTCGCACCCAACGCGAATTACAAAATACTTACTTCACTAAGTTAGTTCCTTATGAAAACTGGTTCCGTGAACAACAACGGATTCAAAAAATGGGCGGTAAGATTGTTAAAGTGGAATTAGCAACTGGTAAGCAAGGTACAAATACTGGTTTGGCTTAATTTCTATACATACATCAGAGATTATTTTGGTAGATTTTTTAGGGGTCAGTGATGACCTCTTTTTTTTATTGATAGCAGGGAATAGGGATGTCTGATAGCGTAGCGTGGCGTAGCCATATCAGGATGTCCAGGATTAAAGGATGAACAGGATGAAAATTTATGAGAACTATTGAGCTTTCCCAAGCTACATTAACAATATCCGAATTATTAGAATTAGCGGAAAATGATACTGTAATTATTAAGAAAGCTGATGGGAGTTTGTTTTGTGTGTGGTTGATGATTTTGCTGCTGAAGTTCAAGCACTGCAAGAAAATCAGGAATTTATGGACTTTTTAGCCCGACGTTCTCAATCTGATAAACGAGTATCTTTAGAGGAAGCGCGTAAACGTTTGGGTATTTGGTAATTAAGATGCAATTTGCAATATGTTGGGTTCAGGGATAGATTCACCTTCTGCTTCCCAAGCTTCTAGGTACATTTCAATTACTTCTTCTCCATTTTTAATTGCTTCTTCACGAGTTTTTCCGTGAGTACAAGGCATGATTACAAGATGACTAAATTCGGGAATTGTAACTAGGAAAAGTTGGTCTTCCTCTGACCATTGAATAATCATACTGTATTGACTCATTAATTTTGCTCCTCTCCTAATTCTTCCAGTTCAGTTAATAATTTTGCTAATTGCTTTTCTAGATAAAGTGGAACATCATCTCCATCTTTACCTGGAATTGTTAATGTTTTCCTCAGTAAAGGATGTTTCCATCTTTCATGACTGCCTTTCCCACGCTTTGGTAGATACACAAACCCTTTACGTGCAATCTCGGCTTTTAACTCCCGAATTTTTCTGGGCATTTATTCTAGATATTTATTTATTCTTGGTCTTAACTTTAATAAGCTAACATCATTTCGGCAATATCTACCTCAGAAAATCTCATTAATTTTCCCACTTGTTTAATGTACATTTTTTCCGTTATGTGAAAATCTCCATCACGCTTTGCAAGTGCGATCAAATCAATTAATAAACCTAAAGCATCATCGGGATATTTAGCTATTATTGAATAATCTACCTCTATTCTCTGAGCAGATAATAAATTTTTGATTTCCTGAATTTCTGCCGATGTTAAATTAGCATTGGTAATAATTGTCTTGAGATATTCTTTTTCTTCAGGTTCAATACTACCATCAACTTTCATTAAATTAATCAGGGTTTTAATCTTTAATAATTCTAGTCTTTCTCCTGTTGTAGTATTTACTTTTAGGTCAAAAACTGATTACAGATATAACCGATATATTGAATACAACCTTTTCCCGGTTGTATCTTACATATTTATTTCTTCAGTACAATTTTACAGTATAATTTTACAGTATAATTTTATTCAGCGTCAATATTTAATGGTAGCAAATTTACAAAAGTTTAGGTATTAGATTAAGTATCAATGATGAGCTATACCTGCACTCATGATAGACTAAAGTAAAACAAGCTAAAAATTATCTCAACTATGTTAACTGCTACTAATATTGGTACATTAATAACTTGTTCTCCCGATGTAGGTAATGGTCGTCCCATGATAGCAGGGACTAGAACCTCTGTAAGTCGGGTAGTTGTGCTTTATAAACAAGGTGCAAATGCTGAAGAAATTACCCGTCGGATCAGTCACCTCAACCTTGCCCAAGTTTATGCAGCTTTAGCTTACTACCACGCTAACCGTGATCAGATAGAAAATGAGTTAGCACAAGCAGAGGCAGAATACTGGACTTTAGCAGAGTTACACAGCCAGAAAGATAAAAAAGCAGATGAATAAGATCCGGCTTTATATTGACGAAGACTCTATGGATGAAGATTTTGTTCAAGCTTTGCGTTCCCGCAATGTAGATGTATTAACGGTTGCAGATGTGGGAATGTTGTACAAATCTGATCCAGAACAGCTAACTTGGGCTAGGGAAAACAACCGAGTTATATTTAGTTTTAACGCCAGAGACTTTTACCAGATTCATACTAATTTGCTGGAACAAGGGTTGTCTCATGCGGGAATCATTTTAGCACCACAACAACGATATGGAATTGGTGAATTAATGCGCGGAGTTTTGCGACTGATTAACACCAAATCAGCAAAAGATATGCAGGGACAAGTAGAGTTTTTAAGCAACTGGGTTTATTAATTATCCCATCTGTTATAGTCAATTATCCATTCTATTGTGAGCGATCGCCGATACAATCAAAACTCCCATTCAATCACACCAAGAATGGCAGCAGCAATTTCTAACATTGTAACGTTAGACACATTACCCAATTTGCGAATGAATCTTTGTAAATCTACACCCCTCTGTTGAGTTCAATCCTGCGTAAGTCCTAATTATTTTAGACTAAATGAAACCTTAAAACCTACAATAGCTTATGTTGCTATTCCTGTAACTTGTGAATTTACGCCAATTCATCCCTATTTTTGATAATTCCGTTGCCAGTTGGGCTTTGGAAGCGCGTTTATTGCGCTGGTTAACCTTTCTGTGGCTGTTTGTTGGTTTAGTTGTACTTTTTTCTGCATCCTATCCTGTGGCTGATGCTCGTCAGGGTGATGGAATGTATTATTTTAAGCGTCAAATTATTTGGGTATTAGTTTCATTAATACTATTCAACATCATTGTCAATCTTCCCTTACGGAAAATTTTGGCGGTATCTCATTGGTTTTTATTCCTGTTTTTGTTGTTAATTTTCGTCACTCTTATTCCCGGAGTGGGAAAAAAAGCATTTGACGCAGCACGATGGATAGCGATCGGTCCTATTCCCCTGCAACCATCAGAATTGATTAAACCGTTTTTAGTATTGCAAGGTGCGAAGCTGTTTGGCCATTGGGAAAGATTAACGTGGGAAATTCGTTTTTCCTGGTTAGGTGTGTTCTGTCTGGTGCTATTGGGTATTTTAGCTCAACCAAACCTCAGTACAACTGCACTTTGTGGCATCACAGTTTGGTTAATTGCCCTAGCTGGTGGAATACCATACAAATACTTAGGAGGAACAGCTATTGGTGGATTTTTATTAGCCCTATTAAGTATTACTATCAAAGAATATCAACGCCGAAGGGTGATGTCTTTCATCAACCCTTGGGCTGATTCTACCGGAGATGGTTATCAGTTGGTACAAAGTTTATTAGCAGTAGGTACAGGGAAAACTTGGGGTGTGGGTTTTGGACTTTCTCAACAAAAGCTTTTTTATCTCCCCATTCAAGATACTGATTTTATCTTTGCCATCTTTGCTGAAGAATTTGGTTTTGTGGGTAGTATGCTATTTTTGTTACTTTTAGCTGTCTTCGCTACCTTAGGATTAATTGTAGCCATGAAAGCAAAAAGTTCTATCCATCGGCTGGTGGCAATAGGTATTACTGTGGTGATGATTGGACAATCATTATTACATATTGGTGTGGCTACGGGGGCGATACCAACAACGGGTTTACCATTGCCAATGTTTAGTTATGGTGGTAATTCTATGATTGCTAGTTTGGTGGCTTCTGGATTATTAATTCGTGTTGCTAGAGAAAGCAGTGAAGCTGAGGTTTTGCCTTTACCAATTAATACACCAGAAACTAGACGTAGAAAAAGAATTTAGATTTTTCTTGGTGGGTAATTCCCACCAGATTATTAATAGATAAAAGTAGTGATATTCTTGTAATTAATACAAAATTTGGCACAAAATTTGGCAAATAGGTATATATACTAGTAGTTATTGGGAAAACTTAACCATAAAATGTTACGCAAAACAAGATATTTTAACTTTTCTTCAGCAAAAATGTCTAAAAAGTTAAATAAAAAGTTAAATTTTGGTTAACAATGAAAAAAATGTACCGATGTGCGGTATTTAAAAATAAGGATAATAAAAAGTTGTGCATCGCACATTTTCGCACATTGGTAGAACTCAAGATAATACAATGCAAACAATTCCCAGGCTGAATAAATTAGCATCTACTCAAATACCCAAACTTGATCATTGTAGTACCGAAAACCTGCTCAACTATTTTGAAAATTCTTGGGAACTAGAAGCAACCCTACTCAAAAGCATAAATAGCACAGATACATTTTACCGCAGTCCTGATTCTTTAAGAAACAAATTAATCTTTTATCTGGGACATTCCGCAGTTTTTTACATCAACAAATTAATTCGGGTTGGTTTATTAGAAAAGCGCATTCATCCTCAATTTGAAATTTTGTTTGAAATTGGTGTTGATCCAGAAACACCAGATGAACTAGAAGCAGCAACAAAAGATATAGTTTGGCCTGATATAGATCAAGTTTGGCAATATCGAGAAAAAGCCAAAACCGCAATTACAAACATTATCAAAAATACCCCTTTAAATCTGCCCATTGATCAACAACATCCTTTATGGGCTTTATTAATGGCAATTGAACACAGTCGCATCCATTTTGAAACTTCATCCATGTTACTGCGTCAATTACCTGTTGATCAATTAAAACGCCCCCAAGGTTGGAATTATGCGCCGACAAATGGGAAAATTCCTGAAAATAAAATGATCGAAATTCCCGGTGGCGTGGTAAAATTAGGTAAAAAAGATGATGATTTAACTTTCGGTTGGGACAGTGAATATGGTAGTTTAGAAATTGGAGTTGAACCGTTTTTAGCCAGTCAAAATTTAATCACAAATGGGGAATTTTTAGAATTTGTTCAAGCTGGTGGTTATGATAATTTAGAATATTGGATGCTGGAAGCTAGGGATTGGAAGAAACTCTATAATGTGCAACATCCAAAATTTTGGATACCAGATTTTATGGACAAAAACAATGGTAAATACCGCTATCGTACCACATTTGATGAAATAGATTTACCATTAGACTGGCCTGTAGAAGTCAATTATTATGAAGCAATGGCTTACTGTCAATGGAAAGGTGAAGGTACTCGTTTAATGACAGAAGCAGAGTGGAATCAAGCTTTACAATTTTCCGAGGGTGAGGGTTTAGAAAGTGACTATAATCTCAATTTACAATATGTTTCACCTTCTCCTGTAGGGATGTTTTCCAAAAATAAGAAATCAGGAATTTCTGATCTACGTGGTAACGTTTGGGAATGGTTATCTAGTACATTTTACCCCTTACCAGGATTTCAAACCCATTATCTTTATGAAGATCAATCTGCACCATTTTTTGATAATAGACATCAAATGATGTTAGGTGGTTCTTGGGCAACTAATGGTACTATGGCTTTACCATGTTATCGAAATTGGTTTCGTCCTTTTTTCTATCAGCACGTTGGTTTTAGAATTGCTGAAAGTTTGAATTAGTTGACAGGTGACAGGTGACAGGTGACAGTTTTAAATTTCTGAAAACCAAAATTGTAAACAGTTAATTTCCAGGATATTTACCATGATTGCAAAAACATTGAACCCACAAATTTTAACAGTTTTAGATCATCATTATCAAGAGTTAGCTATTGATGGTAAAGATGTGATTGAGGGATTAAGTAAAAAACATAAAACTTTATCACCAAAATACTTTTATGATGATCGTGGTTCTTTGTTGTTTGAAGAAATTTGTGATTTACCTGAATATTATCCTACTCGTACAGAAGCAGCTATTTTACAACAATATGCTGATGAAATTGCGGCAATTACAAATTGTTGTGAGTTGATAGAGTTAGGAAGTGGGAGTTCTACAAAAACTCAACTTTTATTAGACGCTTATCAAAAAATAGCTGATAATTGTCGTTATCTTCCTATTGATGTCAGTGGGGGTATTCTCAAAACCAGTGTTTTACAGTTACAAGAGAAATACCCTGATATTGCAATTCACGGTTTATTAGGAACTTATGATCAAGCTTTGGTGCATTTAGAAAGCAATTATTTACAGTCACGGATGTTGTTCTTTCTGGGAAGTTCACTAGGGAATTTTAACTCAGAAGAATGCGATGGTTTTTTAAATCAAATTTCCAAAACCTTACAAACAGGTGACTACTTTTTACTTGGAATTGATTTACAAAAACCCAAGGATATTTTAGAAGCAGCTTATAACGATAGTCAAGATGTGACTGCTGCTTTTAATTTGAATATGCTTTCTCATTTAAATTGGCGTTTTCAAGGTGATTTTGATATTAGTTTGTTTAAACATCAGGCAATTTACAATGAGGTAGAAAATCAAATTGAAATGTATCTACATTGTCAAAAAAGCCATTGGGTTACTTTGGAAGGATTAGATTTAAAAGTATTTTTTGAAGGAGGAGAAAGCATACTTACAGAAATTTCTCGCAAGTTTGATTTAACAAAGATGTCACAACAACTAGAAAGCAAAGGATTAAAAACTATCAAAACTTGGACAGATGAAAAAGGATGGTTTGGATTGATTTTGTGTCAGGTTGAATAATCAATCTTAGATTTAATAATTTTGCCAGGGTTTAGCACTGCTAAACCCAAGATTAATGTTATCATTTTGATAGGAATGATAATAAATTACCTGAATTGAGATTTTAACTAACCATGAAACCAAATCCCATCCCCCCACAACCAGGACAAGAATCAGTTTGGGACTACCCTCGTCCAGCAATTTTACAAGACAGCAATAAACATATCAAAGTAATTTTTAATGGTATTGTTTTAGCAGACACAAATAAAGCAAAAAGAGTTTTAGAAACCAGTCATCCTCCTGGTTATTATATTCCTGCTGAAGATATTAAAACAGAATATTTAATAGCTACAGCTAGAAAAACGATGTGTGAATGGAAAGGTATATGTGAATATTATGATATTTCTGTAGGAGATAAATATGTAAATAATGCAGCTTGGCGTTATATTCAACCAACTCCTAACTTTAAATCAATTCAAGAATACTTTAGTTTTTATCCTAGTTTAATGGATGCTTGTTATGTCAATGACGAATTAGTTCAACCTCAAGCTGGTGGTTTTTATGGAGGATGGATAACGTCTGATGTTGTTGGTCCATTTAAAGGCGAACCTGGTACTTGGGGATGGTAAATTTTGTCTATAGATTTGACGAAATTTTACAATACAATGTTGTGCGATCACACTGGTATAATAACTTCGATTCTCAAACCTATACTATTTGATTTGCAGACACCCAATGAACAAACCCATTGCACCACATAAAACAGAGCTTGACCCTGGTAATGCCTACTGGATGGCTCGTTGTGCTTCTGAAGTTTACAAATGTGTATCAAAGGACAATCAGCTACCGGATGAGGCAGGAATTTTAGCCAGTCTTAAAGCTGAAGATGATGGCTTTATATCTGTCGTTGGTGCAGATAAAAATAGCGCACAAGCCGCTTTGATTGAGCATAAAGATTATCTATGCTTTGCCTTCCGTGGCACAAATGAACTTGTAGACTGGTTAGACAATATCAATGTCTTGTCAACGAAGCAGTTATTTGGCGAATTTCACAAAGGCTTCTGGGATTCTGTAACTGACGTTTGGGATCCTCTCTGGGCGGCTTATAAAGAGTGCGAACAAGTACAAGAGCGTCCTATCCTGATTACAGGTCATAGCCTTGGTGGTGGAATGGCGACGATTGCGGCGGCTCGCCTTGCACATCTGAAGATTCCTTTTACGAGTGTTTATACTTTTGGTCAGCCCCGGTCAATGACCTGGAGTACGGCTAAACTGCTCGACTCAATGTGTAAAGGGCAATTTTTCCGCTTTGAAAACAATAATGATATAGTCACCAAAGTGCCATCGCGTTTGGCGGGTTACACCCATGTGGGAACACATTTATATATTTCTGAAGAGAAAACAATCACGTTGAATCCAGGGCTGCGCTATATTTTGATGGACTATTTGGATGGATTATTCAGCGCCCTATCGCAACCTGGTTTTGATGGTATTCAAGATCATGATATGAATAACTATCTAAATGCTATTCAAAGCTGGTCTTTTGAAACTCAGGATGTGAAAAAATTAGGGCTAAAAGCTAGTTAGTGTTTTACTAACGAAAGCCAATAGATATTCACATTTAATTAAGATTTTTGTTTATCGTTACTATCCAGAGCATGGTAACGCATTTCCAGAGGCTCTCCGTTGTGCAAAACATTGTAATACACCAGACGCAGAGCCTATTTTTCTCTTAAATTTTATGTCCACATTCAACACTTATGTGATATTTTATATTTTAATTAATAAAATCAGTTTGGTTGCTGTATAGATTTGGTTGGGTTTCGTCTTCAGATTACTGACCTAAGAATCTATAAAAAGCTCTCAGAAAAATTTTCCCAAATTGATCAATAGTAAGGTTTTTCAAACCTGAATTACTCAGTTATCCAAAATTAAAATTACACGTTTATTGAGGTAAAACAAATATGACTGTTGACAAGTCAACCAAGAATGAGGCACTCAACTATTCCTTTAGTTTGACGTTTAATCCAGAAGTTCTGAGACTTATTTCCTATGTGGCATTGACCATCATACTGCTCACGGGAGCGATTTTAACTGCAAAATTCGTTGATGTTGATCCCCATACCACTGCAATCTATAAATTGTTTGGGTTTAATCACTCCTGTAATTTGTTAGACCATGAACCCAGTCGAACGGTTTCGGCGATGCTCCTACCTTTGTGGGAAGTTCCTTTTCTCTTCTATGTAATTTTCAATTTTTTGAGAATTCAAGATGCGTATAAGGAAAAGAAAGTTCCACTATATGCCTATATCGTTTCAGCAATTTTCTTGCCCATTGAAATTCTCTTGACGGTCTGGTTCAGAATTGTGTTTGTCTGGAGTCCAGAAGTCAACTTCTTGTATCATTATCTCCCCTATATCGGCTTTCAGTTTCTTCTGTTTTTGGTAGCCTTCGAGAATGCCTTGTATTTCTATGCAATGAAGGCACTACCATTCAAAAATAGCCGACTCATGGCACTTATCTATCTTCTCGTGTTATTCGTAGTAACAGTAGGCTATACGGTCATTGGACTATCAAGTGCCTTTGGACATCCTATTCTCGATCTCGTCAACGATCCCGGACAACGCTTATTCTTCAAATCCCTAACCCAGTTCTACACTGTTTTAGTATTTCCCATTCCTATGATTCTATCTGTGTTTGAATTGAAGCGATCGCCCAAACATAAACTATCTTTTGAATAAGCCCTTCAACAATACTATTTTTTTCAGGTGTGTTAATACAAATAACACACCTTTTTATTTTAAAATTGCAGTGTGATCAGCGTTAAAAACTATATCTTCTGAGATTTTAACCACTCTCTCACCACATCTTCCACTGGTTGAGATTGATTATCAACTTGATAATTCATCTGCTGTATTTCTGCTGTAGAAATTTTACCTGCTAATTTATTAATAGTTTCTACTAAATCTGGATATTTTTCAAGTATTTCTTGATTAAAAACAGGTACTGCTTCATAAGGTGGAAAGTATTTTTTATCATCTGCTAACATCACTAAATTTAAAACTTGAATTAACCCATCTGTAGAATTTGTAGCTATGAAATCAACTTGTTTTTCTTTTAATGCTTGATACATCACCCCTAATTCCATTTGTTTAATATTAGCAAACTTTAAACCATAAGTTTTTGAGAAACCAGGATAACCGTCAGCACGTTCTAAAAATTCATAACCAAAACCTGCTTGCATTTGCGGAGTATATTTTGCAATTTCTGAAAGGGTTTTAACTTGCCATTTTTTTGCATCTTCAGCACGAATAAGCATCGCATAGGTATTTTCAAAACCTAAAGGTTGCATGACGGTTAAATTATATTTTTCTTGATATGCTTTTTTAGTTCTTTCATAAACAACTTGCGGATCTGTAATGGTTTTTTCTTTTAAAACTGCTGCAAATGCAGTACCTGTATATTCTACATAACCCGCTATTTTTCCAGCTTTTACTGCTTCATGGGCAATAAATGTACCACCTAAGTTAAACTTTCTGTCTACTTTTAAATTAGTATTGTTTTCTATTGTTTGTGCTAATATTTCACCTAAAATTACTTGTTCAGTAAAGTTTTTTGAACCAATAGTGATTGTGGCTGATGTTTGCTGAGAGTTAAATACAAATAATCCAGATATAATAAAGACAATTATTCCTAAAATAACTGCTATTTTTGGTTTATTTCCTGTTGGTTTATTAAGGGTTTTTTCTAAAAAACCTAATCCAAAATCTGCACCTAAAGCAATTAAAGCTGCGGGTATTGCACCTGCTAAAATCAATTCATTATTAACTGTAGAAATACCCCTAAAAATAAAGATTCCCAAACCACCACCACCAATAGCAGCAGCAATAGTGGCAATTCCTACAGATATAACAGTAGCAACTCTTACACCTGCTAAGATAACTCCTAAAGCTAAAGGAATTTCTACTTGAAATAATAATTCTCTATCTGTCATTCCCATACCTATACCCGCTTCTTTAATGGCGGGATCAATGCCATTAATACCAATATAAGTATTACGAATTATGGGTAATAAGGCGTAAAGAGTTAAGGCAACAACAGCCGGATTTTTACCGATTCCTCCTAAAAAGGGAACGGAAATTAAAAAACCAAATATGGCTAAACTGGGAATAGTTTGGATAGCGTTTGCTAAACCCAAAATCGGAGGTGCAAGTTTTGGTTTACGGGTGATAAAAATACCCAAAGGAATACCAATAGAAATGGCCACTATCATGGCTATAGCTACTAATATTAAATGTTCGCCACTGCGGAGGATAATTTCTGAAGCATATTTAAATAAAAACATGATTTTTGATTGTTATATATTTTTAATTGATGTATCTGAAGTATTAATTCAGAGTTAATAAAGCGTTTAAATTCAACCTTACTCCCCACTCCTGACTCCTTTCTTAATTAAGTTCTTCCCAATGTTTTAAAGCATTCAAACAAGATAAAAAAGCCTGTGCTTCAGGATGCTGGGATTTAATAAATTCTCTTCTCGTTCCTAAAGCAACTAAATTTCCTTCATACATTAAACCAATTCTGGAGGCTAAAAAGAAAGCTTCTTGAATATCATGGGTGACAAATATCACGGTTTTTCCTAATTGTTGTTGTAAATATTGAAACTGTTGTTGTAATTCTAAACGAGTAATAGGATCTAACGCCCCAAAAGGTTCATCCATTAATAGTATAGGTGGATCTGCGGCTAAAGCCCTAGCAACTCCTACTCTTTGACGTTGGCCTCCTGATAGTTGATGGGGATAACGTTGGGCAAATTTTGTAGGTTCTAAACCTACTAATTCTAACATTTCATGGACTCTTGTTTGAATTTTATTTGCTGACCATTTTTCTAAAGATGGTACAATTCCCACATTTTCAGCTACGGTAAAATGGGGAAATAAACCTGTTTCTTGAATAACATAACCTATGCGTCTTCTCAGTTTAATTGCATCCCATTGGGTAGTTGGTTTTGACTGTACTAAAACCTGTCCTTGGGTGGGTGTCAGTAAATGATTGATTAATTTTAAAGTTGTGGTTTTACCACTGCCACTACGCCCTAATAAAATTAATGCTTCTCCTTGATAAATGCTAAGATTTAGGTTAGATAATAGAAGACGGTGATTAATTTTAAAACTGACATTTTTAAATTCAACTGCTAATTCTTTTGTTGGCGACATAAGAGTGTAATAAAACAATCAAAGGTGATCATGAATAATGGAATATTTTAAATGCAATATTTTAGGAGTCAGTAGGGGTTTAGAATTTCTAAACCCTTACAGGTATCAGGATAAATAGTTCCTACAACCTATTATCTCTGATAACTGATAAATATCAAAATTTGATAGTTGCAGCAGTAATAGCTAAAGCAGCCCAACCAGCCATTAATGAAACTCCTCCTAATGGTGCGATCGCTCCCAGTGATTTTATACCAGAAAATGTGATAGCATACAAGCTGCCAGAAAAAATCACCACACCAATAATAAATAACCAGCCACTAGCTAACAGAGTTGTAGGTGGAGTTTCAAAGCGACTGATGAGGATAGCCACTAACAACAATGCCAGGGCATGATACATTTGATAACGTGCGCCAGTGTCGAAAATTTCCAACATTCTTTCACTGACTTTTTCCCGCAAAGCATGAGCGCCAAACGCACCAGCAGCTACAGATAAACCACCGAAAATAGCAGCTATGGTTAAAAAAATCTGTGTCATTATTACCTAGCTATAAATGAGCAAAGCGACATTAAACATCAAAGTGATATGATACCCCTCCTTCTTCATTGACTTGAAAATTAGCATTAAATTCTTTAG
The DNA here is from genome assembly GCF_028329225.1 of Sphaerospermopsis kisseleviana CS-549. Taxonomy (NCBI): domain Bacteria; kingdom Bacillati; phylum Cyanobacteriota; class Cyanophyceae; order Nostocales; family Aphanizomenonaceae; genus Sphaerospermopsis; species Sphaerospermopsis kisseleviana. The sequence continues at coordinate 14,134 of NZ_JAQMTI010000279.1, forward strand.
CTTTTTGGTCTAAATATTCTTTAGCTTCTGCGGCTGGTAACTGTGACTGCATGGCAAAACCTAACAATGTAATTCTGCCATTATTTGTTTGTAATATTTGATAAAATTGGGATTGTAACCGCTCATGATTTTGTTGAGTAATCGCTTTTTTATTTTGTCGGCTTTGCTTATATAGTCCTAATGCTAACCAACCACCTAATATCAAACTAGGAACACCAAAAATAATACCCCCTACTATAGTGTCATTATTCTCATAATCGGGATTTTGCCAATCATACTCATCTTGAGTAGGTATATTTATTGATTTTTCTGCTGTCAGTTTTTCAATTCCTGCGGTTACTGATATCGTTAAAAACATGAATCCGAGTGTAAGCAGCCAACCAGCAGCCAATTTTTCCGCCGTTTTCATAGTTTTACTTCTGAGTTAGACTTTGCTTGCGATTTTAACCTGACTTGCTTTTATGTTCCACTAATATTATCTCGTTCCCAGTCTCCGACTGGGAATGCTATGAAGAGGCTCTACATTTGATTTAATCGCAGCCAGAGTCTGCTACAATTCATTTTTATACAGAGTATGGGAACGAGAAAACGAGAAATAACGGGAAATACAGAGTATGGGAACGAGAAACAAGGAATTTTTACCTTGTAGCTTCTAACAAGCGGGAAAAATAGAAACGGGTTCTAGTCATGGCTTTTCTTTGTATTTTAAAGCCATTTTTCTCCAGAATTTTCACTACATCTGCTTCACGGTGTAAATAAGCACGAGTTGTTTTACTTGGTCCTGGGAAGAAAGTACCTATTTTTTTGAGGATAGACAGAAAAAAGGTTTTTGGGGCAAAACTAATCATGATGCGTGATTGTGCCAAAGAACACAGGTGAGAAATCATTTCATCTGCTTTTTCTTGGGGGTAATGAATCAGCACATCCAAACAAATAACTGTGTGATAATTGCCACTTAACGATTCTAAGTCTTGTACTGTAAAATCAGGATTAACTGTATTTTTTAAAGCTAATGCAGCCCTATCCTGTGCTTCTGAGACCATTTTGGCGGAAATATCACTGGCGTAAACTTTAGCACCTTCAGTAGCCAGGGGAATACTGAGACTACCAACACCACACCCAGCATCGCAGATGGTTAACTGGGATAAATTGTTATCATCTTTTAACCAGCCGATGACGGTATCTACGGTTTGTTGATGTCCAGTACGGATATCTAGCTGTACTTTGTTGACCTCACCATCTCCATAGATGCGTCTCCAACGGTCAAAACCTGTAGAGTTGAAGTATTCGCGGACTATTGTTTTATCGTCGGCTGCGTTCATGACCTTAATTTTTGACAGTTAACAATTCTTAAAATTATAATAAAATAATGTCAGAATTTAGAAGTCAGGAGTCAGAATTTTTGATAATTTTTGATAAATTGATAGATTATCAAATAGTGATTTTTGGCTTAACCTCTCAAACATTGACTGCTGAAAGCTGATAGATATTTTATGATCTGCCAATTTTTATTTACTTTGTAAAGTAATGATAGTCACTTCTGGCGGACAAAATAAACGTCCTGGTAAATAAGTACCTAAACCGCGATTAATATATAGTTGATTTTTGCCTATTTTATGGAAACCTTGTGACCATTCCCAATGATTACATACAGGGTGTTTTTTTCTGAAAAATGGCAGGAAATTTTGTAATATTTTGGGTGTTATTCTGAGAATTTTATGTTGAATCATTAAGACAGGACCCAACCCAGGAATAACGATTTGTCCGCCGTGAGTATGACCAGATAATTGCAAATCTACGCGCCATTTTTGCAATATTTCTGCTGTATCTGGGTTATGGGATAAAACTATGCAAGGTGTATCAGGATCTAGTTGGTTCATCACTGGTGTAGGATTAAATTCTTTTGAGTAAAAATCTGCTAGTCCTACAATTGGTAATTCTTTTCCTAATGGATAGGAAATTTGATTCCAAAGAACATGAATACCTATATTTGTTAATGTGGTTGTCACTTCAGTTTGGGAATTTTTATAATATAAATCGTGGTTTCCTAGTACGGCATAAATACCATGACGACTTTGCAATTTTTTCAGGTATTTTGCTAGTTGATCAAGGGTTGCAGTGCTGGTGGTGATGAAGTCGCCGGTTAATAAAATTAAGTCGGGTTTTGCTTGGTTAGCGATGGCGATCGCCTGACTTAACATTTTATCTGATAACCGTACACCATCATAGTGAAAATCTGACATTTGCACCAGTTTTTTACCTTGTAATGATGCAGGTAAACCCGCAATTTTTACCGTTAATTTTTCTGTCGTCAACGGTCCAGATAATAATCTGTGCATAATGATTTTGATGATTTTGAATAGTGTTATTTATAAGTTAACTGAAAACTTTCGGGTTGTTTGTAGGAATAAGATAACTTTTGGAAAATTTTACAAAATTTGTGTATTTTTACGTGTTTTTATTTAAACTTTTTAAACATAACTTTAGTTTTTTTCAAATCCCTGAGTTTTTTACGAGGATGTTTAAAAAGTAGTAAAGTTTACAGAATTAGGGCGGGCAAGACTTGTACTGAGCTTGTCGTTCGCGTAGCGTGGCGTTAGCCATAGTATGCCCACTCCACAAAAGCTAATGTCAACCCTAACAAAGCGGATAAATTCTGAAAACCTACTCTAAAACAGCAGGTAGAGATTTGGTTAAATTCTCCCCATGACTCAAATTTTCGCCTTGAACGTGGAAAGTTAACACCTGTTTCAAAACCTGCATGAAAATTCTGGGATGGAAAAATGCCCTGGGAGGTTTGATCATGTTGATTACTTCTAAAAACAACTGATGAACTTCGCCACTTTTGCTTTGTAAAACCAGCACTTGTTCTAAATATTTTTGCATCATTTTATTGATTAAACTGGGTTTTCCTCCCTCGGTGGTAGACCAACGGAAATCTTCACCTGTAGCAATCATCCAAGGTATACTAATTACCTTGTTAAGTTGTTTTTGAAACCGTCGAGATAGACCAGTTAAATTTTCTTGCTTACTTAAACATTCATCCAGAGTTACAGCACCTAAAGCAGCGGTAGTCATACCTTGACCGTAAACAGGATTGAAGCTACAAACAGCATCACCGACTACTACTAAATTTTCTGGGAATCTAGACAGTTTTTCATAATGACGCAGACAGTTTTCTGTGCGTTTATAGGCGTAAATTGGTGAAATTGGTTGAGCGTTTTTGATGGTTTCGTAAATAATAGGCGATCGCAAACTGCGAGCAAATTCCAAAAAACCACCCTCATCCGTAGGTGGATAATCTCGACCTATACCCACCAGTGTCACAATCCACCGATTACCTTCAACTTTATAAATCACACCCCCACGAGTACCTGGTGGTTGTGCTGTTATATACACTGAATGCCAATCTATTTGCAAATCTGATGGAATTTGATACCAGCGACTAGCGTAGCCTAAAAAAGAATTAACAATTGTTTCCTGGGTTGGTTCATAGCCCATTTCTTGCAACCAGTGAGGTGTGCGCGAAGTTCGTCCAGTTGCATCTACCACTAAATCCGCAAATATCTCTATTTCCGGTTCATTACCAGTGCGTATCCGTACACCAGTAACCTGAGTTTTGTCCGCGTTTGATAAAAAGCTAGTTACCTGTGTACCTAACCTCAATTTTACACGATCATTTGCCACCAAACGCCGGCGGATAATCCACTCTAGCAAATTCCGGCTACAGGTGTGGGTAGCTAAATGAGAGTGAAAACGGGGACACCATCCGCTAGAACCCAACCAAGGAACATCCGCTGTCCAATTTACAAAAGGTGTACCTGACTCTGCTAATTCAGCAAGTATACCAGGAAACAATTGTTCTAAAATCTGTTGCCCCCGTATCAGTAGGGCATGAACATGAAAAGATTGGGGAACACCAGGGCGTTTTTCTGGTTGTGCAGTTGACCCTAGCCAGTCCTTTTCTACAATTATTACACGGTCAAAATACCAAGTCAGCACCTGAGCCGCCAACATTCCGGCGATGCTTCCACCAATCACAACAGCAGTTTTTTCTGTAGATGTGGAATTATTTGAATACATCATTTCAAAATAGACTGAGTTAAAACAAATTTATGTTACATATCAGAATTTTATCAAAATTTTGTGGTTTGGGCATGGTTCGACATAGTTCGACTCCGCACTTCGACTTACTTCGACTACGCTCAGTACAAGTCGCTCAGTACAAGCTCACTAACCGCTGAGTACAAGTCTTGCCCGCCCTAAATATACAACTTAAATGATTCAATTTTTGCTGATCCAAAATCACCATTTTAAAACCTCTTTCCTCATCTCCTCTATATCTAAATAATCATTGACAAATGCTTTTCTTAACAACTGATCAGGAATAAACTGATCATATTTTTGTAATTTCGGTGCTTCTGCATGACTCACTAAATGTTCTGCTGTAATTCTTTGCTCACATAAAGAGGCAATTTCTGAATAAACCGATGAAAACTTATCCTTACCTAATTTCAACGTCAAATAATAAGGATTCATACCCCCAATACTGCTAATTTCCAAAGATTCTCGACAAAAACAATTTAATAATCTTTCTAAAGTTCGATAACCTACCGTACCCATCCAAGGAAAGATGCAGCATTTATTTTTTTCTAATTGTATAATATTCTGTTTATCTAATCCCACATTGCGCGTTAATTTCCTCACTTCCTGCAAACGCAATTGAGCATTTTTTTGTAAATAACTATATTCTGTATCTTCTAACAAAACCTGACGCATTCTTTGTAAAATTCTCCCATGAATATTCCCACTTCCACCACGCCAATAGATATTATCTTTACCATTAGCCTTACCTTCAACTTGTTTAACCAAAATCACCTGCTTTTTAAAATCAACTTCTAACACTTCCCAACTATTACCAGCTAACCCAAATTGATTACCCACAGCAGGAGGTGTAGCAATACTACCTATTTCTGTTGTCCCTTGTTTCACAGTATATTCTTGATAGTCAGCAAACACAGCATAAAACTGAAATTTATTAACTACTTTTTCCCCTGCTAAACCAATAATTAATTTACCAGTTTCCGTTTTTTGAATGTGATTAATATCAATTAAATAACGAAGTAAGGTTTTATAATTATCTTGGGAAATATTAGCAAAAGGTGATAAATTCAAAATTTGTTGAGCTAAAGCAGCAGGTGAAATTGCTCCCGTTGCTGCTAAAATACTCATAGTTTGATGATAAAGTAAACTAAAAGGATATTTAATTGGTGTAATTGGTTCTATCCAACGTTCTTCTAAATAAAGTTGAATAATAGCGATACACTGTAAAAGTTGCCAGGGAATTTGATCTGGTAAAAAAGCTTCTGATAATGGTTTTTCTTCTGCACAAATAAAACGCATATCCGCAGTTTCTCCCCTTCTCCCACTGCGTCCCAATCTTTGTAAAAAACTTGCAACAGATAAAGGTGATTCTAATTGAATAACTCTTTCTAAATAACCGATATCTATCCCTAATTCTAAAGTTAAAGTTGCTGCTGTCACCGCAGGAGTATTAGCTTCTCGCATAGCATTTTCCGCAGCTTGTCGTAAGCTGGCAGAAATACTACCATGATGTACATGATATATATCTGGAAATCCTGCGGTTTGTGCTATGTTCCGCAAAGAAGAAATAACAGATTCTGTTTGATTCCGGTTATTAGCAAAAATTAAACATTTACGAGATTTGGTAAGGTTAAAAATATATTTTTCATAATCAGATTCATCAATATCTTCATTAATAAAAAAATGTTCTAAAGCTAGTTTTAATTGCCGCTTTCCTGCTTCAACATTTGGAGTAATTACTGGTTTATCTGTTCCTGAAATTAACCATTTTTCCGCTACTGAATAATCACCAAGAGTTGCAGATAAACCAATGCGTCTAGGTTTAATTTTGGTAAATTTGGCTAATCTTTGTAATTGACAAAGAATTTGACAACCTCTTTCTAAACCCATAAAGGCGTGAATTTCATCAATAATAATAAAACGTAAATCAGCAAATAATCTGCTTAATTCCTGATGTTTATTGATTAATAAACTTTCTAAAGATTCCGGTGTAATTTGCAGAATGCCTTGGGGATTTTTTAAAAGTTTGTTTTTGCGACTTTGAGATACATCACCATGCCAAGAATATACAGGAATATCTGCGGTTTTTAATAAGTCATTGAGGCGTTGGAATTGGTCATTAATTAAAGCTTTGATAGGACTAATATACAATACACCTATAGTAGTAGATGGTTTTTCCTTTAGTAAAGTTAAAATAGGTAAAAACGCCGCTTCTGTTTTTCCCGCAGCAGTGGCAGCAGCAACCAGCAAATGAGCATCAGTTTGAAATATAACTTCACAAGCCGCAATTTGTACTGGTCTTAATTCTGTCCAATTGTGAAGATAAATGTATTCTTGGATAAAGGGAGCAAGTCTAGAAAATGTGCTGTTACTCATAGATAGCAGGATATTCACAGAATGTTGTATACAGAATTTTGTGTTTTATATTAGTTGCTGACTTCAGTAAGCTTACAGTAAGCTAGTAACAAGAAGTCAAGTGATCAATTTAATGAAGTTGTAAAATTAGGAAAATGACAAATCAAGATGCAGGTGATCTTACCAAAGAGACGTTATTAGAACGCTACGAAGTCCAGCAACAACTAGGTAAAAAAGCAGGAAGGAGGACACTGTTAACTCGTGACTTACAAACCCAAGAACTGGTAGTAGTGAAATTACTAACATTTGATGATGATTTTCAATGGCACGATTTAAAGTTATTTGAGCGGGAAGCAGAAACCCTCAAATCACTTTCTCATCCTGCTATTCCTCAATATTTAGATTATTTTGAATTAGACACACCAAACTACAAAGGATTTGCACTGGTACAAAGTTATATTCCTGCTGAATCTTTGGAAATGCAACTGAAAGCAGGACGCAGTTTTAGTGAAAAAGAAGTTAAACAATTAGCAACTGCATTGCTAGAAATTCTCAAATATTTACACAGTCAGCAACCACCAGTAATTCATCGTGATATTAAACCGAGCAATATATTATTAACAAATCGCTCTGGTAATAGTGTTGGTGATGTTTATTTAGTTGATTTTGGTTCAGTGCAAACTATTGTTAGAAGTAATAGTACCATGACTGTTGTGGGTAGTTATGGATATATGCCACCTGAACAATTTAGTGGTAAAGCTAGTCCTGCTTCTGACTTGTATGGTTTGGGTGCAACTTTAATTTATTTAGTTACAGGTCAACATCCAGCAGATTTACCGCAACAAGATTTAGTCATTAAATTTGAAGAAGCTGCAAATATTAGTCGTGATTTTAGTAATTGGTTGCGGAGAATGACACAACCGATGTTGAGTAAACGTTTTACTTCTGCGGATCAAGCTTTACAAGCTCTACAAGTACCTATTAATAAAATTCCTGCTCCAGTAAGGACATCTAATTTGATTTTAGAAAAGCCTTTTGGTAGTCAGGTGATGTTAAATAAAAATGCTGAGTTTATAGAAATTCTCATTCCCCCCAAATCAGGAATGTCTAAGGTAGGGGTGATGTTTGTTTGGTATTTTACGACCGTTTTACCGCTTTCTATTGTTTTTTCCATTTTTTCACCTATATTTGGTATCCTTTCACCTTTGCTACCTACACTTAATATATTCCTATTGATTTTTATCGTTCTACTGTCTTTATTTGGCAAAAAAAGACTGTATATCAATAAACGAGAAATTTCTTTATGTTATGACTTATTTGGTATGAGGCGCTATCATCCTCTTCCCAGTTACAGAAAGAATATTATTCGTTTGGAGCGTGGTAGTATATATTATAATCTTGCTCCTCATCCCTGTTTAATTATCTGGGCGGGGCTGACAAAGTATGAAATTAATACCAGTCAAAATAATATGTTTTCTGTTAGTACCATAGAATTAGATTGGTTAGCACAAGAACTTAGTGAATGGCTTGGTTTACCAATTACAAAAGAGTAATTTAAAAGGTGACACCTGTAAGGGCGAAGCATTCGGGCGATAAATTATCAATTTTGATCACAGGTTATTTTCCGAATGCTTCGCCCCTACGACTCCTGACTCCTATCCCCTAACCACAAGACTTTCTCAGCAACCCCTAGTTATAAACTAAATTCGGCAGCATCATCATCTAAATAGCTATCTTTACCTGCTACCGTAAGTTGAAAATTATCACCGTGAATTAATTCAGAGAATTTAATTTCTGGGTTTTGATAAAGAACATTTAACACACTAATAAAATCCCGAATTATTTCCCCTGGTGTTAATAAAGCTTCTGCACCTAAGCGAGTCACAATTTCTTGGACAAATTCTTTTAAATCTGTCTCTTTTAATCTTGGTTCATAACCAAAATTTAAGGCATGAATTTCTGTTAATCTTTGGAAAAGTGTAAGTATCTCTGTTTCTGTTAAGGGGTGCAGACGCATCACAGGCCCGATGTATTCTTGTACATTAGCGTGGGTAACAAATCGGCTTTCTTTGGTGCGTCTGCGCCAAGCTGGATCGGCAAAAAGTCCCCGGTTTGGGTCTTCTAAAAATTGAGTAGTTCCACCAATGAAAATCCCCAGATTTTCGGCTTTACATTGCATGGTATCGTTAAACATTCCCAAGAGTCTATTATAGTTCTTTTCACGAGTAACTGTAGTGGATATTTGATATAAATTTACTGCTTCATCTATTAAAATTAACAGTCCTTTATAACCGATTTCTGCAACGAATTTAGCTAATAATTTAATATAATCATACCAAGTTTCATCATCAATAATGACACGCACTCCTAAAGCTGCTCTAGCTTCAGTTTTGGTGTTAAATTCTCCTCTTAACCAGCGTAGGGAGGCGTTTTTTAATTCTTCATCATCTAAGCGATAACTGCGCCAATAAGCAATAATGACACTACCAAAATCAAAGCCATGAACTAAGTCTTCAATATAATGAATTACTTCCCGAATTTTGTTTTCTACTTGGTCATCAAAACCTACATCATTGGGACGCATTCCTGTTTCTTTGGCTACTTCTTGCTGAATTTTATTAATCCATCCTTCTAAAATGGAAATTAAAGCACCACCATCAGGACGGGTTTTTGTAGCTAAACGACTCATTAATTCTCGATAGGTTGCTAAACCTTCATTGTTGCTTCCTCCTAGTCTTCTTCCAGAGGATAAATCAACATCAGCAACTACAAATCCTTGCTCCATTGCATGGTTACGAATCATCTGTAGCATGAAGCTTTTTCCTGAACCGTAATTACCAATTATAAACCGAAATGCAGCTACACCTTCTGCTATATCATTGAGATTTTGTAAGAGGCTATTTAGTTCTTTTTCTCTACCTACGGCTATATGTTCAATTCCGGTTCTGGGAACTACTCCTGCACCCAGGGAATTGATTAAAGCTGTGGATACTTTTTTTGATATTTTCTGTTTGCTCATGTAGTTTGTATTAGTGTTTGTTATTAATTGATTTTTCCTTGAAAGCATAATATATTATATCATAAAAGTACAATTTTTTCTATTCAATCAATGGTTAAAATTAGTTTGGTTAAAATTAGTTTATAAATGAGGGCTATTTATTTCTCTAATCTTCATGAATTGCTATAATTTTTTGGACATTGAGCAGATGTTCTGGGTAAATTTCCGGTTTGTCTTCTGCTGTTTCAATAATTAATTCACCAATAGTATTTTTGGCGATTTCATTGATAGCATCAATTAATAAATTAGGCATGGTGATTTGTGCCTCGGCAATTTGTTTAATAATAGCTTGGGGATTATCTTGTTCGATTATGGCTTTTAATACCTGAATTTGATGGGTTGGCATTTGTTCTAAAAAATTCCTCCATTCTGAAGGTAGCTTTTCTTCTATAGGTTCTAGTAATTCATCAAAGGGAAATAATTCAACTTCATTTTCCTGGGTATTATCAGATAATGGTTCTTGATTGAGGTTTTCTATGTTTTGCAGTAGTTCCCAAACTTGGTTTTGTAATAAGTCTCGCTCATCTTGTAATAAGGAAATTTGATTGTGTAATTGGCTAATTTCTGCCTGTTGTGCTTGTTTTTGATTTTGTAAATTTTTCAGTTTATTTTCTAGATTTTCTTGGGCGTTAATTGTCTCTTTTAATAAGTTATTTTTAGTGAAGACTTTGCTTTCTAAGTCTTGGATTTCTATTCTGAGTTCATAGAGTTTTTCTTCTAGTTGGGGTTTGAGTCTATTGGAGAGAATCAGGTGATTTTCGATTTCTTCTTTTTCTTGCTTAAATGCTTCTATTTGGGCTTGTAATTGGGTTATTTCTGAACGGGATACGTTACAATTTAGCTCTAAACGGCGTTTTTCTGCTGCTAGTTCAGAACAAGATTTTTTGAGTTCTATTGTGCTGCTTTCTAATTTGTCTATGGCATTTTTTATACTATTAATTTCTAGCTCCAAATGCTTTTTTTGTCCAGCAAAATTACCTATTTCTCGATGTAAATTATCTCTTTGATTACGAGATTCTGCGATTTGATTTTGTAGTTGCTGTGATTCTGTATAGAGAAGAATTTTATGTTGTTGTACTTGTTCTAATTCTCTGGCAATGCGATATTTTAAGCCTTCCAATTCTCTAATTTTTCTATAGAGAGAACTTAAAACCATCAGTTCATAATTTCTGCGTCTTTTATCCACAAATAAGGCGGCTGAATAGGTGGCAAGTACGGTAATGATTCCAGTAACTAAGGCTTGAGTAAAATCCCAGTTGGGAACAAGACTTAAACCAAAACTTACACTAAAGGCTGATACCCCTAAAATCACTTTATTGCTTACTATTCCTGATTGCATTTTGCTGGTTTTTAGCTTATTAATCTGGTGAGAATCAGTAGTTGTTAAGGTCATTATTGTTCACATTTTATTGAAAGTCAGGGTGTGTTACAGCAGGAGTCAGTGGTTCGGCTTCGCTCACCAACCGGAGTCATGAGTAAAACTAGCTTAGTGTATAGGTTTCAATTTAGATTCTGTACCTCATGGATCTGCAATCTGCTGTATTTAAAAATTTAATAGTATAGCTGTCGCTAAGTTAAGAGTTTTAAAAGCTGACTGCTGATTGCTGTAAATTAATTACAGTCTATTTTTATTATTACCATACACAGCTAAATCTGCTTTTAAGAAGTCAATAAACTGCCGTGCTGTGCGGCCAGAACGGCCATTATGACGAGTTGCCCATTGTAAAGCTTGAAATTCTAAATCTTCGGGTTTAAGATTAATGCCTGTTTGTACTGCTAAATGCTGAACAATGTGTAAATATGTTTTTTGATCTGCGGCTTCAAAGGTTAATGTTAAACCAAAGCGATCGCTAAAGGAAAGCTTTTCCTGCATTGTATCCCAAGCATGGACTTCTTCGTTATCCTTGGGGGTAGGTCTATCATTAAAATACTCTCTAATCAAGTGCCGACGGTTGGATGTAGCATAAACAATTACATTTTCTGGTCTAGCGGTTAAGCTGCCTTCTAAAACTACTTTTAGTGCTTTAAAAGCATCATCATCTTCCTCGAAGGAAAGATCATCGACAAAGATAATAAATTTTTGCGGCACTCCTCGTAAATGTTCAACAATTTTTGGTAAGTTTTGTAATTCTGATTTTGCCACTTCGATTAAGCGCAGGTTTTTGTCGCTATATTCGTTTAATAAAGATTTTACTAAAGATGACTTACCAGAACCGCGACTACCGTATAGTAATACGTGCAGTGCTGGTTGTCCTGATAATAAAAACAGGGTATTTTTTAACAAAGCATCTTTTTGCCAATCGTAACCTACTAATGTATCTAGTTTAACTGGATCAGGATAGAGTATACCTAAAAACTGCCCATCTTGCCACCTAAAAGCGCGATATTGGGCAAATAAACCAGTGCCATGCTGTTGATAATAAGCGGCTAAGTCTTCAACAGCATCAGCCCAAGTATCTAATTGTTGTAAAGTGCTGATTAAATCAGTATCAACTTCTACTGCTTGGGGTTCTTGATACCAGACGACTGGGGAAACTGGCAAATGAGATACCACTTGCACCCACTCACTTAAAACAGCACTATTACATTCATATAAATTTTGTAAGGCTTGTAAATCATGCTGGGCTGCTGCAATTAAGGCTGGTGGTAAATCAGTAAATTCTCGCTGTTGAGCTAGTCTGGTAAAGGGGTTATCCGCAATGAGAATTTGTTTAATTAAGTATTCTTCCCAGGTTTGTTTACTGGCTGCCAAAGCTTGAAAATAATTACCGTAAGCTTGGAGACAGTCGCGCCCATCTGCGTCAGTGTAACGTATAGCTTGCAGCAGATCAAGAAATGCGATCGCTACTTCGCCTTTAAGAACTGATTGGTAAATTAAAAGAGACGCTGCTTGGCGTTGGAAGAATTGAACTTTGGTGTAAGACGAAGTATTTACGGTAGACATTCCTTGATTATCCATCAATTAACTGTATTTGTCTGCTCAATCTAAAAGTAAAATCCAAATCAACACAGGCTGTAACAATGAATTTAGGTATAGTTGCCGCTTTTGGCTACGGCATTTTAGCATTATTAGGCGGAATCATTGGCTACATCCAAGCCAAGAGCAAAGTTTCCTTAATTAGTGGTATAATTAGTGGCTTATTCATTATCTTTGCTGCTTACTGCCAACTTCAAGGACAAAGCTGGGGTTTAAGTGTAGCAGCTTTTGTTATTGGTGTGTTAGTATTTTTCTTTTCCATTAGATTGGCTAAAACACGGAAATTTATGCCTGGGGGATTGATGATTATTTTTGGGATCGTGACATTAGTAGTCATATTGAATCAAATTTAACGAAGGCAGGAGGCAGGAGGCAGGAGGCAGGAGTCAGGAGTGAAACTGGCGAATGTGTCTAGCTTTCAATTTTGATTCTGTACCTCGTTGATATGCAATCTGCTGTATCAGTAAAGATAAAAGTTGAGTGAGTAAATTTGGTCTTTACAGGCGAATTTTAGCCCACATAACAGCGATTAATGTTTAATTTGAAACATACTGTTCCTAGTAAGCCTGATTTTAGTACAATTATATTATAAATAAAGGCGTGATTTTTATGACACATTGAGGGTATGGATAAAAAAAATCCTTGAGAGCAAAGGATATGAACTAGCAATTATTAAATTGTTAGTAAAAATTACGATTAACAAGATTTAAACAAAGAACTCTATATATACTAGAGTTAGTATTATCAATAGTGTAAAGATTTTATGGTATCTTCAGTATACTTTAAAGGAAAAATAAAGGTAAATTTGCCATATTGGCAGGTTTTCCTGAAATAAATAGGATATTACTAGATAGTAGCAATCTTTATTAATGTTTGCGCTATTGTAGCTATCTACCTAATCCTAAGCAGAGGAAATCAAGGCATACCTAAGTAATTCTTTCAGCAATTTAAGCAACTAGGAAATTAATACATGATATTATCACTGTCTTCTCAAAATGTTATCCAGTATCTGCACAAAGCAGGTCTGTGTAGCTCAGAAGATGGCGCATTATATGAATCTGATTTACCAGAAAGTGGCGGTAATAATCGGAATTTACTGGTGAAGCTGGCAGATAATCGTAAACTTCTGGTTAAACAAGAACAATGCAGGAATTTTGATAGCAGTCCCCATGAATTTTTTAATGAGTGGCTGTTTCATCAATTACTGGATAAATTTCCAGTGCTGGGGAATATTTCGGCGATCGCATCATTATTGGTCCATTTTGATGCAGAAAATTATATCCTGGTTCGTAGTTACCTCAGCGAATATATGGAACTGGGGAAATTTTACGAAAATAACAGTATTTTCCCCATTGAAATTGCCACCGCCATTGGTAATACATTAGCGGTGTTACATCGTTCTACTTTCCAAAAACGAGAGTATCGTGATTTTATGGATACTGCTCCCCAAGGACAGTTTCGCTATCACTATTACAACCCAGCGCAAGGAATAGGATCAATAAATCAAGATATTTTTGGCAATATTCCTACAGAAGCACTCAAATTGCATACACTCTATCAACAATATGAAAGTTTAGAATCAGCGATCGCCGATTTAGCTTATGAATGGAAACCTTGTTGTTTAACTCACAACGATTTACAATTAAACAATATTTTGGTGCATTCCCGTTGGCAAAATCTAGATAACTGTTTGGTAAGATTAATTGATTGGGAAGCTTGCACTTGGGGAGATCCAGCCTTTGATTTAGGTACTTTACTAGGAAGCTATGTCAAAATTTGGCTTTCTAGTTTAGTAGTAGATCCCAGTTTAAATTTAGAAGAATCTCTAAATTTGGCAATCATTCCCTTAGAAGTTATTCAACCTTCAATTTTGGCAGTTATCCACGCTTATCTTCATGCTTTTCCCATAATTTTGGATTACCGTCGGGACTTTATTCTGCGAGTGATTCAGTTTACAGGTTTGGCACTAACTCACCAAATTCAAAACATGATTGAGTATCACAAATACTTTGATAATACCCACCTGTGTATGCTAGAAGTTGCCAAAAGTTTGTTAATTATGCCTGAACAAGCAGTATTAACTATTTTCGGCAGTTCCGAAGCAGAAATTCTCCAATCAGTAACCGGATTAAACACCAAAGCTAAACCTGAAAAAGAAAAACAACTACTACGGATTTATTACGAAAAAACTCGCCTACGTGGTTGTTAGTATTTTAGGTAATATTTTAGGTAGTATTTTAGGTAGTATTTTAGATGATATTCAAATTTGGAGGTGCAATTTCTTCATGTTAGATAACTCTACTAATCAAATTCTCAATTCTTTATTTGATATTGCCAGCAATATTCAGATTGCCCCAAACTTTTGTATTCAACATCCCAATTATCAACCTTTTGCATTGCCAGCGACAGTAGCGAATAGATTTAAACACAATTCACCAGATTTACAACATAAATATCTGGCTTTACTATTGCGGAATTTTCTCCACGGTATTTATTATAATGGTTCGCTGCAAACTGTTTTATCAGTCAATGCCGAAGATGGTAATTACTCACAACAGAACTCACAACAGAACTCACAACAGAAAAGTTTAGAGCCAAATTATAATGTGGGTATTGATTGGGATTTTTATGAGCAATTACACCAAAATAATCATGGTATAGGTAACTATGATTCTAATTGGGAAGTATTAAGACGAGAACCAGATAAAACTCTAGCAGTAACTAAAAATGGGTTAACATTATATGTTGAACCAGAATGCTATCTCAAATCAAGTAAAAAGTCGATAAAAGTAGGTGATTTAATAGCAATTTGGATGCCAAAAAACCGTTTACAAAATAACTGTTATGTGGCGGTTAGTAATTTAGGACAACAACGCCAAAATACATCCGAGACTAATCTAGGAGTAGGGCGAATTTATTTTAATTTTAGTCCATCAGGTGCGATCGCTCTCATGGATACCCTCACACAACAACTCAATAACGCCCATATTCCCTTTAGTTTTGAAGTTCTTTATAACCCCGGTGCTTATGGGCGGTATGATGCTGGTACACTTTATTTTGAAAGACAAGATTACCCCATAATTCACAAAATTCTTCAGACAGTTTACCAAGAAAATCAATCTTATTTTCACCCAGAAATTCCCCTATTTACCAAATATTTAGCACCTGGACTGAGTTTAGCAGAAGAACCAAACCAAAAATTTGCCGCCCAGGAAAGTTTTGGGATGAACCGTTGTCAAATAGTTGCTAATGCTTTGTTAGAAGCTTGGGAAAAAGGGAAAAACGCCATTGAAGAACGTATACAGATTATTAACCAACACTTTGCACAGCATTTAATTGATGTACAACGTCCTTACCTTAACCCCAGTTCTGAAGATATATATATCCCATTAAATTGTTAATAACTTAGTAAGTATTCAGCTATCAGTAATTTGTGTTTTTTGTGAGTTTTGCTGATAGCTGACTGCTGACTGCTTACAGAAAATGTAATTTACCTGTTTTTTTGTTTTAATAGAGGATTTTTAGACGATGATTTTTACATATCAAAGAACTGTCAGATTTGCCGATACTGATGCTGCTGGAGTCGTTTATTTTGCCAACATTTTAAGTATTTGTCATGAAGCTTACGAAGAATCACTTTGGCATTCTGGCATAAATATCAAAACTTTTTTTACACATCCATCTGTTGCTTTTCCCATCGTTCATGCAAATGTAGATTTTTTGCGTCCGATTTATTGCGGTGACAAGTTAATGATTAGTTTAATACCCCAAAAAATAAGTATTGATAAATTTAACATTACTTATGAAATTACCATAACTGATGTAATAGTTGCTAAAGCAATTACTCGCCACGTTTGTATTGATCTCAATAGTAGAACCAAGCAAGAATTACCAGAAGAGATAATTTCTTGGTTAGAAACGAACCGCAGAGACGCAGAAGGTGCTGAGAGAAGAAAGTCAAGGGAAGAGATTATGTAATTGATAATTGATAATTGATAATTGATAATTGATGATTAATTATTCATAATAATGAGATGATTTAGCTAAAAAATCCAGTGCTATTTGTTGCAGTTGTTGACGGTTGATTTTACCTTGTTCATTACGAGGTAATTTTGGTAGGGAAATCCAATATTTAGGAATTTTAAACCTACTAAGTTTATCCTTGAGTTGACTTTCAATATTTAAAATAGAAATATTTGAATGCTGAGGAATATAAATAGCTGTTAATGCTTCTCCCCAATCTTTATCAGGTATACCAATTACACAAACATCAATTACCATATTTGTTTTTATAATCGCTGATTCAATTTCTATCGGATAAATATTTTCACCACCAGAAATAATTTTATTACTACTACGTCCAATAATATGTAAATATCCATCTCCATCTACAAAACCAATATCATCTACTACTAAACTATCCCTATTTTCCCAAAGTTGGGGATAATAACCTAAAGCCAAAGATTTAGCTTGAATATTAATATTTCCCGTTAAATTATTAATAGTAATTTCTGCATGGGGGAGAATTTTACCACTGTTAACATTACCCTGCAAAAATTCATCAGGTTTCAAAGTTGCAACCTGAGAAGCTGTTTCTGTCATTCCATAAGTAGGTGCTAACCTAATATGATGAAATCTCGCTTTTTCTAACAATTCATCCCATGCTGGCGCACCTCCTAAAAGTACAGTTTCAAACTCAGATAGCCATTTTGTGAGTTGTGTATTTTGCAGCAGTCTTTGTAACTGAGTAGGAACTAAAGATATAAAAAAATCTGAAGGATTAATATTTGGTATTTGTTGAAATTCAATTTCTTTAAATCGAGTAATCACTAATTTACCACCTGTGGTAAAACTTCTCATAAACTGCATTAAACCACTGACATGATACAGCGGTAAAATACAAAAAGAATTTACTGTTTTTAACTGAAAATACTCTGTAAAACCTTGTACAGATGCGGTTAATGTTTCCCATGTATGAATTGTAAATTTAATCTTTCCCGATGAACCACCAGTAGGAATCATGATAGAATTGGTAATTGGTAATTGGTAATTGGTAATTGGTAAATGAGGAGTAAACTGACAACAATCTCCCCAAACTATATCTGGTTGTACCAAATTAAAAACTTGTTCCCATTCATTTTTACCCCAGTCTGGGTTACATAAAAAAACTGGACATTTCGCAGCACAAGCAGCAATGAAACAAGCTAAAAATCTCACTGGTTCGCGTTCAGATAAAATGATTTTTGGTAGTGTTGTATTTTTAGATAATTCGATTATTTCTAAAAGTCCTAAATATAATTCTGTAGCTATTTGATAAAATTCCTGGCTATTATCAACAATTAACCAATGATGATTTTTGAGTTTTTCTAAATACTCTAAAGGTTGTTCCATAGACTTTGAGGCCAGTTTGCTTGTAGTTGGGTAAAATGGGAGCATCCCAATGAAAGGAAAAATGAACGCAGCAACACTAAAAAATCTCTCATAATCTCTTACCTTTGTGTGCTTTTCGTCCTTTGCGGTTCAATCATATCAAGTCTTGGAGCATTTTATTTACCTAGTTAAAAATAAATTTACACATTTGGGATGCTCCCAGTAAAATAGTGATTGATGCCAAAACCGACTGCGCGATTATTGCTAGATAATTCTGCTGCTAATTTTAGTGCAGCTTGTCTACCAATGGCAGTTTCAAATACAGATGAGAATACCACATCAATTTGATGTTGTTGGCAAAATTTTCTTAACCTTGATGGTGAACCTACTATACCAGGTTTAATGACAAAAATACTCCGCCAACCTTGTTGATAACAATTTTCCAGTTGTTGTAATGTAGCTACGGATTCATCTAAGGCAATTTTTGTACTATAATAATTACTTAATTCCAGCATTTCTGAGAATTTATCTACAGGTAATGGTTGTTCAATAAATTCAATTTGATTGGGGAAATTATCGCATTTTTCTAACCATAATTTAGCTGCATTATCATCAAGTCCACCATTAGCATCTAACCGCAGTTTTGCTGATTCTGGTAATTGATCAATCAGTAAATTTAAAATTGCTAATTCTTCGGTTATATCATTAACTCCAATTTTCCATTTAAAGGTTTTATAACCTTGTTTCCATAAATTTTGCCATTGATTTAAAGCCGCTTTTCCTGCTGGTAATAATCCGCTAAAATTCAGATGATGGTAATTTAGAGATTCGTGATTTTCTTGTAAATTCTCTAGTGCTGATTCAAAACCAAATTGACAAGCTGGCAATTGATTGGGAATATCAAAAATTATCTCTGATGTAATTTCTCTTGGTAGTTGATGACAAAAATCTAAAGCTTCTTCTAAAGTTTCCGAACCAAACCAAGAAATAGGGGCAATTTCCCCCCAACTCACTTTTCCTGTCATATCCACAAGTCTGATAATTACACTTTCTCGTATTTCCCAAACTCCATGATTGGTAATCACAGGACGAGTGAATTTTTGACTAATGTTGCGAAAAGAAAATTGATATTTCATGTTGAACAATTGATAATAGATAATTGACAATTGACAATTGACAATTGACAATTGTTTCATGCAATGTTGAAAAATTATCAACTTTCCATTAGACATCTCTAGAAAAGAAATTATGGAACTTATGTATGGGGGCAGGTCGAAGCTTATGGGATATCTATATCTCTGATTTTTCCGTTAAATTATCGCCCATAAGCTTCGCCCCTACGTTGCCCCTACGTCGCCCGACTCCTTACAATTATCCCAGCATAAATCCTGTACCCAATAATAAGCAAGTCCAGAAATGTACAGCAACAGCAATGAATTTAGAGTTACTAACTTTTTCTGGTAAGTGATGATTTTCTAAAACATGACGACATAATTTAAACGCAAAAGGTAAACTTAGCCAACTTAATAAAGTCCAAAGGGGGAAAATTCCTAACACAACTAATAACAAAGATAAGGGATAAATACTAGCTGTAAACCAAACTAATACCTGTGCGCCTTTTTCTGTACCTAACCGCACAATAGGCGATCGCTTTCCTGCTGCTATATCATCCTTAACTTGGTGAAAATGTGAACAAAATAAAACTAAACTGGTGACAATACCAACAATCACAGAAGCTGCTAAATTAGTCATTGACCAAGTTTGAGTTTGACTGTAATATGCTGCTGTCATTCCCAATGGTCCAAAGGCAAAAAAGCAAAGAATTTCACCTAAACCCTGGTATCCTAAACGAAAAGGAGGTCCTTGGTACATATAACCCAAAGCACAGCATAGCAAGATTATACCAATTACAGTAGGGTCTTTTTGCAAAAAGGCGATCGCAATTATCCCCAACAAACCCGAACTTAAACACAAATTACCTAACCAAAACATTAACTGCTTATTACCAGTTAAATTCACCAAAGAATGATGTTTATTTTTATCAATACCTGTTTCTGCATCAAAAACATCATTACTGATATTTTCCCAAGCTAAAATTAAAATTGCCGCAGTCATAAAAACTGCAAATATTAAACCATTAAAAATCTTAGTTTCTGCAAATGCTACCGCCGAACCTACCCATATAGGCATAATAGCAACACTGTACATTGGCGGTTTGATAGCAGCCATCCATAACTTATTTTTGGGTATTGATATCTGATTTGTAGTCATCAGTCTTGATAAATTAAATTACTAAAAATTGACTTATCAATTAGATTTTATAGTTGGCTGAGACATTTTACAGTAGTAAATTACCAAAAAATGCTAATTTTGTGATTGATAGTTTACCTACTGTTAACAAAACTTGACTTGACATTTTGCAGTATTCAAGAGTATGTGTTTTCAGTTTTACCAGAACCCAGCAAATTAGAGGCTGGTTAATGGTAACAGAATATGCTACCTATAGAAATACGACCATGACTTATTACACTTTAGGAAGATAACTTAAAAAAAATTAACTTATACATCCATGACAATTTCACCATGTCGCAGCAGTTTCTTTATAGAATATAAAGATTTGCATCAATTACTGTTAGCAGTGCAAGAAAAGTGCTATGAACAGCGTAGCCAGCAAATTGTGAGTATTTCCCTGGCAATTGATTTCATAGATCCTTTAGTGGTATTAGATAAGTTTGCCCAAAAAAATACATTAAACTTTTACTTTGAGAACAGAAGTAAAGGTGAAGCTATTGTAGCCATTGATGCTATCAAAAAATTAGATATTAGTGGTCAAAATAGATTTCATAAAACCGAAGAATTTATCAAAGATTGTCTCAACAACGTCATTAATTTTGGCAATATAAACCCTGTAATGGGGCAACCTTTTGCCGGTACTCACTTTTTTTGTAGCTTCAGTTTTTTTGATCAGCATCACTATTTAGATTATCCATTTTCATCTGCTACTATTTTTCTGCCTAAATTACAAGTAGCAGTCAAAAATTCATCTTGCACTTTAGTTGTGAATCATTTAATTCATGCTGACATTAATATTCAAACAATATTACGGGAATTACAGGACAAAATTAAAACTCTCCAATCTTTAGTAAAATCATCGCCAAACATTGAACATTCTTCAGCCAATTTTATTAAAACCAAGATTAATAATGCCGATAATTTTAAATATTCAGTATTATCAGCTTTAGAAAAAATTGAATCCAAACATTTAAGAAAAATTGTTTTAGCCGATGCTTTAGATGTCAAATCATATAATTCTTTTAACTTATTCAAATCTTTAAATAATCTGCGACATTTCCATCCTAATTGTTATGTATTTTCTATCAGCAATGGCAAAGGACAAAACTTTATAGGTGCGAGTCCAGAACGGTTAATTAGTATTCAAAATCAGGAACTCATTACTGATGCTTTAGCAGGTTCAGCCCCCAGAGGTAAAACACCAAATGAAGATGCGGCCAATGCCAACAACTTAGTTAATAGTACCAAAGAAAAACACGAACATAACCTAGTAATTGATTTTATCACCCAACGTTTATCACAACTCGGTTTATTTCCCCAAATTTTATCACCACGTCTGCGACAATTATCTAATATTCAACATTTATGGACACCCATTACTGCGGTAGTACCTGCTAACGTCCACCCTTTAAAAATCGTTGCCCAATTACATCCTACACCAGCGGTTGCCGGTGCAGATAGAGATATTGCTTGTGCAGAAATTCGCTGTTATGAAAAATTTGAAAGGGGTTTATATGCTGCACCTTTGGGATGGGTAGATGCAAAGGGAAATTGTGAGTTTATTGTGGGTATTCGTTCAGCTTTAATTGATGGCGATCGCGCTAGACTTTATGCAGGTGCGGGTATTGTCGCTGGTTCTGATCCTGAGAAAGAATTTGCTGAAGTGCAGCTTAAACTTCAAGCATTACTCAAAGCTTTGGTTTAGGTTTTGGTAAATAATTGTTTCCATCCCCTTGCGGGGAAGTTGATTTGTAAAGAGTTCACTTCTGGAAACTTTACTGAGCAAGGGTTTCAGATACCCCAATCTACACACCTTTTTTTATTGAGAAAAAATCAGTGCTTATTGATAAAAAACTGACTCATTCAAGAGTCAAAAGCCTTGCTACAAAAGCAATCGACACAGGTCAACGAATTTATTAGGTTTTCAAGGTTCGGGGGACGTGTGTCGATGTTCTTGATACACTTTTTATATGTACAACACATCGCCATAAATGTCAAGTTTTTGACAGATGACAATACCTTTGCCATTTTCCCGTAGGTTGGGTTGAACGAAGTGAAACCCAACTTACAGCGATTTTCAGGTAAATGAACCACATTTTTTCATCTCACGCAAAGACGCAAAGGCGCAAAGGAAGAAAGGAAGATAACAAGAAGGATGTGGTACAAATACATGAAAACTGCTGTAAACTCAACGTATTTGTTGGGTTTCGTTCCTCAACCCAACCTACAAATCAAGATATTTTTGATTTTGGCGAAGGTATTGATATTGGTATAAGTTTGCTCGGATGTGAGGAAATATCTAATTTTAGTATTCCCCATCCAGAAGCAAAAATCCCAAATATCTATTAAATTCGGCTACATTAATTATTTTTCTGGCAACACCCTACCTGTATTAAAATATAAATGTGATTATTTAATGTGTTCATTTTCAAGGGTTAACTATAATTTTTGATGTTCACATAAAAAACTTTTCAAACTTTTTAACCTTGATTTATTCTAAAATATAAAATAAAATATAAAAGGACTGAAGTCCTTACTACTAACCATGCAGAGTTTATTTACTAAATATCGTCTATTCTGGTCTATTATTTTTCTGGTCGGTGCTTTGGGATTGACTTTTTTTATCTCTCTTTCTCAAGGTGCTGTTAATTTTAATTTTGTTGATTTTTACCAAGCTTTATTTCGAGAAGGCGACCCTATTAAACAAACTATTCTCTGGGATTTACGACTTCCGAGAATTATTGCTGCTATGGTTGTAGGGGCGGCTTTAGGTATGTCAGGCGCACTTTTACAGGGGATGTTGCGTAATAGTTTGGCTGACCCTTTTATCTTGGGAATTTCTGCGGGCGCTGGGTTAATTGTGATTATTATGATTGTTTTGCAGGTGTTCCCTATTGCGATTCCTTTTGCTGCTTGGTTGGGGGCAATTTTAACTTCTGCTCTTGTTATTTTCCTCGGTCGTTCTCCAGGAGGAATTTCTGTAGAAAGGTTAATTTTGGGCGGTGTTGCTGTTAGTGCTTTGTTTGGTTCTGTGCAAAGTACGTTATTATTAATGGCGGAAGATGGTCAGGTGCAAATTGCTTTAAGTTGGTTGGTTGGTAGTTTAAATGGTCGTGGTTGGCCAGAAATTTCTACTGCTAGTCCTTATATTATTTTGGCTTTATTATGTGGTTGTTTGTTAGCGCGATCGCTCAATGTTTTGGCTTTGGGTGATGAGTTAACTGTGGGTTTGGGTGTTTCTTTATTTCGTTCTCGTTTATTAATTGGTGGTGTTGCCACTTTATTAGCTGCTGGTGCTGTGAGTATTGCTGGTTTAATTGGTTTTGTGGGTTTACTTGTTCCCCATGCTGTACGTTTAATGGTGGGAACTGATAACCGTTTTGTTTTGCCTTTTTCTGCTGTTGCTGGTGCTTGGTTATTGATGTTTGCAGATTTATTAGCGCGACTCGGTGCGGTGGAACTTCCTGTTGGTTCGGTTACTGCTTTGTTAGGTTCTCCTTTGTTTATTTGGTTACTTTATCGTCGTGCAGGTGGTTTAGGTTAGAATTATCAATTATCAATTATCAATTATCAATTAAAAACTATGCCTTTAGAATTAGAAAATCTCTCTGGTGGTTACACTGCTTTACCCATTGTTAAAGATGTGAATTTGTCTTTACAAACTGGTGAATGGTTGAGTTTAGTTGGTGCTAATGGTTCTGGTAAGTCTACTTTATTAAAGTTAGTTAGTCGTATTCTCTCTCCTCAAGGTGGAGTAATTTTATTGGATGGTAAAGCTATTCATTCTCAACCACCTAATTTAGTTGCTCAGAAATTAGCTCTTTTACCACAACAACAACCTGTTCCTACTGGGTTAACTGTACGTCAATTAGTTAGTTTAGGTAGAACTCCTCATCAAAAATGGTGGCAATGGGAATTAACTGGTAATGATAAACAAATTGTAGAAACTGCAATTCAAAAAACACAACTTGAAAAATTTAGCGATCGCCTAGTAGAAAATCTCTCAGGAGGTGAAAGACAACGGGCTTTTTTAGCTTTAGCTTTAGCACAAGAACCCAAGGTTTTATTATTAGATGAACCGACTACTTATTTAGATATCAATTATCAACTTCAGTTATTAGAATTACTCAAAAATCTCAATCTCCAACAACAATTAACTATCGTCACTGTTTTACATGAATTAAATTTAGCTGCTCGTTATAGTTCGAGAATTGCTTTATTAAAACAAGGTCAACTTTGGGAAGTTGGTACACCGGAAACTGTGTTAAACCCAAGTAATATTTCTGAAGTTTTTGGTGTTGAATCTTTAATTATTCAAACTCCTATTGGTTTACAGGTTTGTGCAGTTTCATCTTTATAAATTGAGAATTGACAATTGATAATTGACAATTGTTGTACTCAAGTTTTAAAACCTCTCTTTTCTAGGAGAGAAAATAAAAAATTGCCTATTTCCTCTTCTATTTCTGACTCCTGACCGGGAATTTTAGATTTTAGATTTTGGATTTTAGATTGAAATCAAAGTCTAAAATCTAAAAATAAGGTTTCAAGCCTCTTCTTTAAAGGAGAGGATAATCCAAAATCGTCACTCCAAAATCCAAAATTGATTGACTCCTGCTATAACTGTCATAATTTATCAACAGTTATAAATTCATAACCCTGTTGTAACAGTTGGGGAATCAAAATTTTGATAGTTTCTGCTACATCTTGTCCACCACAAACTCCATCATGTAATACTATTAATGATCCATTTTGGACTTGTTTTAAAACTCGGTTCACAACAATAGAAATACCAGGACGCACCCAGTCTTCTGGAACAACACTCCACATCACTGGTCTATAATTCCACTGTTGAAATAATTGTAATATTTTGGGTGTGAAAAAACCGTTAGGAGGACGCACATCTCTCACTTGTTCCGGTTGTAATTCACAAGCATTATAAATTGCAGTTTGGGTTTTTTCTAAACTCTGTTTAAGTTGAGTTTCTGACAGGGTGGGAAATGAATGATGTTCGTAACCATGTAACCCTATCCAATGTCCTCTATCTTTAACAGCTTTAGCAATATCGGGTGAACGGTTAACACAAACACCCAACCAAAAAAAACTAGCTGTAATTTTATAATGTTCTAAAACCTTCAATACTTGCGGTGTGTATTGAGGATGGGGACCATCATCAAAAGTAAGTGCTATTTTTTTAGTCTTACTATCTCCACACCAAAGACAGTGGGGAAAAGTCGGTTGAAGTATGCGGTAAACTATCGGAAATAGAGGTGCAAACTGCATAATTGATAATTGATAATTGATAATTGATAATTGATAATTGATAATTGATAATTTGTAATTAAGATTTAATTTTCTGCAATTATCATCATGTTAATTAGCCTTCCTAAACTTCCGATATTCCCAAGGATCAACAAATTTTCGATCATTCCAAACTCCTAGCTTTTGCTGTTGTGCTTGTGCTTCTGCCTGTTGGATGATATCTTTACTGGGACACTTGGTTAAATAAGGACGATAAACTTTAGCTAAACCTTCCTCTAACAAAACTTGTTGGATAAAAGTGCCATTTTTTAATCGCACTTCTGCCAATTTTCTACCATAGCGATCGCTTTCTATAATACCCAACTTCACGCGATCGCCTGACTGTTTCACCAATTCTTGTACCCGTATTTGTGCTTTTACTCCCCAATTAAATTGATTTATATCCCGAACCCGCCTACTATTTTTTTCTTTGTTGGTGTGAGGTATTTCTGGTGCATCCACACAAGCCAATCTAACTGTAAATTTTTGATTATCTGCACCTCTTAACACCAATGTATCACCATCACTTACCCTTTCCACAACTTCACCAGAGCCAGCAAATAGAATATTACATTCCATCAAACTCACAACAATGAGAACTGCACTTAAAGCAATGATAATTTTTTTAATTAATTTATTCATTTAACGATAACAACAGTGACGACACAGACAATATTGATCTAGATGCTTTAGAAGATGCAGTTGCGGATATTGAACAATATTTAGCACAAAAGGACAAAAAACCGAAAAATTAAGAATTGTTCACCTATGAGTTAATTGTCGCTGGGCTTCATATAACATTAAAGCTGCGGCGATCGCCACATTCAATGATTCTACTCCAGGACTAAGGGGAATTTTAACTTGAGTATCTGCCATTGCGGCTAAATCATCTGACAAACCAGCACCTTCATTTCCCAGTAAAATTAAACTCGGTTTTTGCCAATCTACGTCCCAATAAGTTAAACTCGCAGTTGGTAAAGTCGCAATTACTTGCATTCCCGCTTGCTGACATTGTTGAACTGTTGCTTTTAAATCTTCACTTACTGCCTTATTTAAACGAAACCACTGCCCCGCAGATGCACGTAAAACCTTGGGATTATCTAAATCAACACTATCATCACTCAACCATAAACCCGACGCACCCGCAGCTGCCGCAGTTCTAATAATAGTTCCCAAATTACCGGGATCTTGCAAAGTTTCCACAGCCAAAACTAACCCACTCCAAGGAACTTGGTTTTCCTGTTCACCCCGTTTTGCAGTCGCTACCACACCATCTGGTTGTACTGTAGTTGCGATCGCTGCTAAAACTTCTGTACTGACAATTTCTGCCCGATTACACTGATTACAAGCCACTTGCCATAATTGAGGATGTGTCTGTTCCCATTGCGGAGTACAGCAAACTACATCTAAAGGATAATCAACCGCACAAGCTTCTTCTAACAAGTGCGTCCCTTCCAATAAAAATAATTGTTGTCTATGCCTCTCTTTGGTAGAGTGCAACTTGCGGATCTGCTTAACTAGGGGATTTTGTAAACTGGTCAGCACGATTTTAAATTTTAGATTTCGGATTTTAGAATGATCTAAAACCCAATATTATGTTAATAATGCGGAACCCGGGACTTGAACCCGGAAGCCTTGCGGCACTAGAACCTGAATCTAGCGCGTCTGCCAATTCCGCCAGTTCCGCTGGCTTTTATTATCTTATCACCAATTTCCTATTATTGCGTAAATCTTGAAAATTGTCAATATAATTCTTTATAGGGAACAGGGGACTGGGGACTGGGGAAGAAGCAGGGGGGCAGGGGACAGGGTGCAGGGGAGAAAAGAGTTATTTAGTTTTGACTTTTGACTTGATCTTGCCCAATGCCCAATGCCCAATGCCCAATGCCCAAAGAAAGAAAATGTAGACAAATCTACTCTTTACTGTAGAATCGAAACCAACTTCAAACCTTTATTGTTACTTATTTTTTGGAGGTAGGCTTATTAATTCTTCTAGCAGCTTACCAGAGGGCAAGTTGTCACCTGAAGCAGACTCCTCAGTCTTGCAAATTTGGGGTGGACATTCTTTGCAAGGTCATGTAAGAATCAGCGGGGCAAAAAATTCAGCATTGGTAATCATGGCTGGAGCTTTGCTTTGTTCAGGAGATTGTCGGATTCGCAATGTCCCCTTATTGGCGGATGTAGAACGCATGGGGCAAGTTTTATCCGCTTTAGGTTTGTCCTTAACCAGACAAGGGGATATGTTAGATATCAATGCCATAGATATCAGCACATCTAAAGCACCCTATGAATTAGTTACCCAACTGCGAGCCAGTTTTTTTGCCATTGGTCCAATTTTGGCGCGATTGGGTGTAGCACAAATGCCATTACCGGGGGGTTGTGCTATTGGTGCGAGACCAGTTGATTTGCACGTCCGAGGACTGCAAGCAATGGGGGCAGAGGTGCAAATTGAGCATGGTATTTGTAATGCCTACGTTCCTGGTAGCAATAAAAGATTGCAAGGAGCGAAAATTTACTTAGATACTCCCAGCGTTGGTGCAACCGAAACCTTAATGATGGCAGCTACCTTAGCTGATGGGGAAACCATTATTGAAAATGCAGCCAGAGAGCCAGAAGTAGTTGATTTAGCCAACTTCTGTAATTCAATGGGAGCAAAAATTCAAGGTGCCGGTACAAGTACCATTACCATTGTTGGTGTCGAAAAATTACATTCTACCGACTATACAATTATTCCTGATCGCATTGAAACAGGAACTTTTTTAGTCGCTGGCGCAATCACCCGTTCAGAACTGTTACTGTCTCCCGTAGCACCGGATCATCTAATTCCCGTCATTGCCAAATTGCGAGATATTGGTGTACCGATCATTGAAGAAGGTTCAGACTGTTTGCGAGTTTTACCCGCCGAAAAACTCAGAGCTACAGATATTGATACTTTACCCCATCCGGGATTTCCCACAGATATGCAAGCACCGTTTATGGCCTTGCTAACTTTGGCCGAAGGTGACAGTATCATTAACGAATCTGTGTTTGAAAATCGGCTGCGCCATGCTTCTGAGTTGAACCGCTTGGGGGCAGATATTCGCGTTAAAGGTAATACTGCCTTTGTTCGCGGAGTGCCAATGTTATCCGGCGCACCAGTAATAGGTACAGACTTACGAGCATCCGCAGCTTTAGTCATTGCTGGACTAGCAGCAGAAGGAAAAACCACTATTCAAGGACTAAAACACCTAGATCGTGGTTATGACAGATTAGATATGAAGTTACAGCAACTGGGAGCGAAAATTATTCGAGTAAATGAAGCATCGGCAGATGCTGAATTACATTCAAATCATCAAATCTCGTCAGCTTCTGCATCTATCTAGGGTCTAGAGCGTCGATTCAGTAATGCTAGGTAATTTGTTTTTACCTTGTAGGGGCGAAGCATTCGAGTGATAACCTATTGCTGAAACCAGTTCATATTCCGTCCGAATGCTTCGCCCTTACGATTAATGAATCGGTGTTATAGGAGTCAGGAGTCAGGAGTCAGGAGTCAGGGAGAGAATATTAGACAATATTAGAGAATATTAACTTTTGGCTTTTGGCTTTTGCGATTCATATCATGTCCGGTGGAACACTTACGATCTCTGTCAACAATAGGTGATTTTTGGACTAACCGATACAAAAAGCTGATTGCTGTTAACTGATAGCTGAATGCTTACCCCAAAACAAAAATACCCCCCATTTCTGGAGGGTATTTTCTTATTTAACTAAGCTTATTAAACCCAGTTTCAGATTAACCGTTGATTGCAGGAGCAGTCAAAGCAACAGGAGCAACTTCACCAGCAGCTAAGTCTAAGGGGAAGTTGTG